>DATBCN010000291.1:0-7080 GCA_036270475.1 Candidatus Angelobacter sp.
GCACGGCAGCTTTCGTCCAGATAGTCGGCCATACGCGGCAACTTTTCGATGATCGGCTGGTCTTCAGGCACTTTGCAGTCAAGCACACGCAGCGGATTCGTTTCTGCACGGCGCTGGCAGTCAGAGCACATGGTGTGCACAACATCTTTCAGCGCGTCGCGCAATGCCTGCAAATAAATTGGGCGGTCCTCTGCGCATCCCACGGAGTTCAGCTTCAAACTCCAACCCTGAATGCCCAGGCGATTGAGCAAAGCGGCCAGCATTTCCAGAAGCTCGGCATCGACAGCCGGCGATTCACTGCCTGCTGCTGCGGGCCCAATCACTTCCGCGCCGATCTGGTAGAACTGGCGATAGCGCCCTTTCTGCGGGCGCTCGCGACGGAATTGCGGTCCAATGTAATAGAAGCGCTGCAAGCCCGGGCGCTCCCACAACTTGTGTTCAATGTAAGCGCGCACAACGCCTGCTGTGTTTTCAGGCCGAAGGGCGAGCCACTGAACCTTTTCGCGACCAAGAGGCTCTTGGACCGCCAGCAGTGCTTCTGCTGACCAACTTTGCTTTGTTGGATCAAGAAAGTCTTTCCGAAGTTTCTGCTGAAAGAGAGGACTATCCGCCCACATGAACATTTCTTTGGAAACAATATCGGTCTCTTCACCAACGGAACGCTGAAAGAGTTGCAGGTCTTCGATGATGGGCGTGCGAATTTCCTGGAAGTTGTAGACGCGGAAAACATCGCGCACGGCGGCTTCAACGAAATTCCACGTCTCCGTCTCCGGAGGCAGAAGGTCGCGGGTGCCGCGGACGGATTTGATGGAACCAGCCATTAGTAATTAGCAGTTAGCCATTGGTAATTAGCAATTAGCCAGAACCGGATGCAATGGACTCGGTGCCGGCTACGCCGCATCAGCTTTGCTTTAGACCAAATTCCTTTCGGTAAATCTGCGTGTAATCAAAATAATTTTTTCCATACATCATGATTGTCTTTTGGGTTTCTTCGTCGTCAATCTTCTTCTTAAATTTGCCGGGAACGCCCATCCACAGCGAGTACGGTTCAATCACCGTGCCTTCCGGAATAACCGTTCCGGCAGCAATGATGCAGCCTTCGCCGATTGTAGTGTTGTTCAAAATCACGCAGCCCATGCCAATGAGGCAGCGGTCGGCAATGGTGCAGCCGTGCAATGTAACAGAGTGGCCCACGGTGACCCAATCGCCCATAGTGACGCCGAATTTGTGGCGCATGCCGTGGAGCACGCTGCAATCTTGCACGTTGGAATTTTTGCCGATGCGGATGGCAAACACGTCGCCGCGGATGACGGCGTTCATCCAGACACTGGAGTTCTCGCCGATTTCCACGTCACCAATGATCTGGGCGGATTCGTCGATATAACACGAATCGTGGATGCGCGGCGCAATTCCCTGATAGGAGCGAAGCATAAGGTTGAATTTTTAAAGGTAACATGCGCCGAGTGGAGAAAGCTACATCAGCGTCTAACCCCGAGCATGTGCAGAGATTTAAGGTGATTGCCAAGGGTGCCAAAATTGCCAAAGAATGCCAAAAGTGAAAATCGAGGCCGAACAAAATTACGCTATATCTTTTTATGGTGTACCCGCGCGCGATGTACCTCGGCGGCTGAAGCCGGAGGGGTTTATCAGCTTTATCGCAGGTCTAAAGACCTGCTCCACCCCGCTGTGGGGATACAGTAAAACCTAAAAAAGCTATAAGAACATTTTGCCGCGAAACTTACCGTTGGCAGACTAGAGTTTGTGAAAAAAGACTGTAGGGATCTCTCGCTGCGCTCGAGATATAGAAACCGCTTTCGCTCGAGATGGGGATCAATGCAACTCAACACCCATCAACTCCGTCACCATCGTCCACTGCTCCCAGGCATAGCGCCAGATGGAGACGGAATGCAGGTGCTCAAACGAGTGGAAGTCGCGTTCATTCATTGCCTGCTGTTCGTCAAGATAGACCTGGCTGACGAAGTCGCAATCATTGCAGCGGACTATATAAGGATAGTTTTCTGCCATTGAAAGTCACATTGGGGGGAAGCCCATTGTTGATCTTTTCTTATCCGAGCACACTAAGGTGGTCTACTTAGGCCCAGCGGATAATTGGCCTATCGTGCCAAGACGGTCAACAGGAGAGGAATTTGACGCCAAAAAAACACACGCGCAACATCGCACGGAAAAGATTGGTAATATTTGCGAAATTAAGAGCGCATGATCCGCGCTTTGATTTCCGGTTCCCAGATTACGTTTGAAGGCTCCAGGGACTCAACGCCGACTTGGCCTTCCAGGGAGGTGCCGACTTCGCCGATCCAGGCGACTTTGTACCGGGCGCGGCGGTTCTGGCGTTGCAGCCAGATGGTTTGTCCCACGTTTTTGATCCCCGGCGGCGCGACCAGGCGGGCTCCGTTGGTGGAAATCTCATAGGTGCAGCAATTTTGGGACTCAATGCTGGCAACGTCAGGAAACACCTTGACCGGCACGGCCAGATGCAGCCGCTTTTCATGCCGCTTATCAGCAGTGGCAACAATGGCGGCAACGCCCGCGGACGCAAAAGGGAGACCTGTCTTGGGTTCCATGACTGCTTGAGTATCGCGGCAGGTATGCCCTTTGGTCAATATTACTTTCGTTTGTTCAAGGGGTGGAATGCCATGCGCCGCAGGAGCGTTTTGTGACGTGTTCTTATAAAACAAGTTACAATAGTTTGTTAGACCCTCCTTACGAGACAAAACATGATTCATTTTCCCGTGCCAGAGGCCCTGACCTTCGATGACGTATTGCTTTTGCCCGCGCATTCTGACGTGGTCCCAGCAGAGGTAAACACACAGACCCAGCTTTCGCGGAATATTCGTCTCAACATTCCCATCATCAGTGCCGCCATGGACACGGTGACAGAATCTCGCCTGGCCATTGCCATTGCGCAGCAGGGCGGACTGGGGATTGTACATCGCAATCTATCGATTGAGCAGCAGGCGGATGAAGTGGACAAGGTGAAGCGCTCTGAAAGCGGCATGATCATGGACCCCATCACGCTTTCTCCCGACCACAAAATTGCCGATGCGCTGGAATTGATGCGCCGCTACAAGATTTCCGGCGTGCCTGTTACCAAAAACAAGAAGCTGGTGGGCATCCTTACCAATCGCGACCTGCGTTTTGAAACGCGGACAGACATACTGATCAGCAAAATCATGACCAAGGACAATCTGATCACGGTCCCGGTGGGCACCACGCTGGAAGATGCGGAGAAAATCCTGCATGAGCATCGCGTGGAAAAACTGCTGGTGGTGGATGACAAGTACAATTTGAAAGGACTGATCACGGTCAAGGACATCCAGAAGAAATTAAAATATCCCAACGCCGCCAAGGATGAACATGGCCGCCTGCGCGTAGGAGCAGCCATCGGCGCCACCGGCGACTTTCTTGAGCGCGCCCAGGAGATGGTAAAGGCAAAAGTTGACGTGCTGGCCATTGACAGCGCGCACGGACACACCAGCCGCGTGATTGAGGCCGTGAAGACCATCAAAGCAAAATTGCCCGAAGTTGATTTGCTGGCCGGCAATGTTGGAACGCATGAAGGCGCGTGCGCCCTGGCCAAAGCCGGCGCGGACGCAATTAAAGTTGGCATCGGCCCGGGATCGATTTGCACCACGCGCATTGTTACCGGCGCAGGCGTGCCGCAGATCACCGCGATTGCTGAAGCAGCACGCGCCTGCCGTGATGCGCAGATTCCGGTGATTGCCGATGGGGGCATTAAATTTTCTGGCGACATCAGCAAGGCCATTGCCGCGGGCGCAAGCGTGGTGATGATCGGCTCACTTTTTGCTGGGACGGAAGAGAGTCCCGGTGAAACCATTCTTTATCAGGGACGATCGTTCAAGTCTTATCGCGGCATGGGGTCGCTTTCCGCCATGGCTGCCGGATCCAGCGAGCGGTACGCCCAGAGCGCTGACGATTCTTCAACCGACAACATGCGCGATGGCGACCGCGGCAGCAATCGCGTGGACAAACTGGTGCCGGAAGGCATTGAAGGCCGTGTGCCATATCGCGGCACGCTCGCGGAGATGGTCTACCAGCTTGTGGGCGGCGTGCGTTCCGGCATGGGCTACTGCGGGACCAGGTCAATTCCAGAGCTGCAACAGAAGGCGCGCTTCATCCGCATCAGCGGCGCTGGATTGCGCGAGAGCCACGTGCATGATGTAATCATCACGCGTGAAGCCCCCAACTACAGGCTGGAATAGGCAGGAACCGTTTGTCATCTCCTGCGGTCCATCAACCGGCCCCTGCTGTGTTCTCGCGCAACTTGCGCGCGTGGATCCCTACGCTCCTGTGGCTCTGTGTGCTGGCCCTTTTTTCCACTGACACATTTTCCGCCGAACACACCGGCAGCGTGCTCACCAAGATTCTGCACGCGCTGTTCGGCAGGATTTCCTCACGCCAGTTTCAGGAGGTTCATTTCCTGGTCCGCAAGACCGCGCATTTTGTCAGCTACGGCACACTCGGAGCGTTTGCATTTTTCTCCTGGCGGGCAACATTTCCAATGCAGAGGCGGTGGACCATCCGCTGGAGCACGATGGCGTTGGCGCTGGTGGCCGTGGCCGCCGGATTAGATGAGTTTCACCAGAGTTTTGTTCCCTCGCGTACCTCAAGCCTGCATGATGTCTTTCTTGACCTGATGGGCGGCATCTTTTTCCAACTGGCAATCGCCCTCTGGATTGGCTGGCGCGACAAGCGCGCTGCATAATTATCGGTCCGTGTTGCGATCTTTGTTCGCCAAAATCTCTCTATTTTGCGCAAACATTCTCAAAAAATCAGCAACTCTCAATCGAACCCGCCGCATCTGAACCATTCTCGGCCACTCCGCGGAGGCAGGAATGAGAATCTGGCGTGCGATTAAGGTCTTCTATGAGATCGTTACGGACCGCGAAGTTTACTTCCTGCTGGGACTCGCCGTCGGGGACCTGTTCAGGAAAACCAAATCAGATCCAAAACCAGCAATGGTGATGAAAAAGAGCGCCAAAACCATGTCTGCCGGGCGATTTTAAAGATCCATCGGCAACAAAACAGACCTTCCCCCCGCGCGGCTGCATAAAAGCAGATAACCCCGCACACCAGTGCGGGGTTATTCGGTTAGCTGTTGGGATTGGCTGAAGGCGCGCTGGCCTTGTGCGAACCACAACTTCCGCTTAGGACTTAAAGACTCACGCCTTAAGCCTAAGCCACCTCACATAAACCACTACAGTCAGAATTCTTCATATATTAAGATCGCCCTCCTTTCCTGTGTAAACGCAGAATATAGTTACAGTACTAAAAAGTCAACAGCGCGATGTTCACGATTTTTTCAGGCCCGGCGCCCTCTACTTGCGCCAGAGATTGCGCCGCCAGTACGGAAATAAATGTTCCAGTTTCGGGTCCTCGCGCCAAGTTCCCCGGTTGCCGTAGCCAACATACACGGCGGACGATTCGACGGAAATTCTGGCGGACAGAACTTTGGCGTCGCCGGAAGCCAGTCCTGATCCCTGCAAAAAAATACGCGCCCATGCCTCCAGGACAATGCCTTTATCGAGCACCCGATCCAGCACACTGATGAGGTCATCCGTATTAGCGACAAGGGGGCGCATTTAGTCTACCTAAGTAGGATGCCTGCGCGAGGCGTCGCGATTCAGCTCTCGTCGCTTTCCTGAGTGGCTCCGGCTGACCGCTGAGAGAGCCGCCGGTCACCAACTTGGTTCATCTTAGTGCGTTCACCCTGGATTCCATTCACCTTGGGTGGATTGGGCCACTCTCTTTTTTCCGCTGCTCCGTTTCTTCCACGCGCATCCATGTCTTGAGCGACGCCAACTCAAGATCGGTGGCCTTTCGTCCCAGGGACTTCTTCATCCTGCGCCGCGCCAGCAGGCTGACGATCCAGCCTGAGACTGTTATCCAGATCACTTTGCTTAATCCGTAACGCCTGTCATTCGAGAACATATGCCATCCTTACTTGATCTTCTTCGGCTTGGCTTTGGTCGGGGCCGCCGCCAGTTTGTCCGCTGTCACAAACACCGGTTCAATGTCGATCGGTACTTGCTTCAGCCGCTCCAGCGCGCTCTTTACCTCCGGACGCAGCCCCATCATTTCGCTCATCAGCTTTTTCGTTCCCGCATAATCGCCTGTGGCTTCCAGCGTTAGCAATTCACGGTCAAGTCCGGCGACGGCGTCTTTGATCTTGCTCAGGTCAACGCTGAACGTGCCGTCAGAGTTCGCGACGAACGCGCCTTTATCCAAAAAATAATTGAACTGCACCGCCATGCCCTTGGCGTGCGAATCCTGCAAGCCAAAGCGCAGCGTGCGGAAGCTCGACGCAAGATACGTGGTATAAAGTTTGCGCTCCGCGTCTGGGCCATGGGGAAGCGGGGCTTGTATCGCGCCTTTGTCTGCCTGCGTCATCAGATATTGCAACGCAAAGAGTCCGGTCACGTCGGCCTTGGCTTCTTCAATCGCGCTGTAAAGTTCTTTCAACTCCATGCGCGGGTTGGTTTCGCGGCCGCTGATCTTGATCTGGTGCGGGCCAAGCCCATGCGTGAGTTCATGCGCCACAATGTGGGTAAAGAACAATTCAAAACTCAGATCGTTCTGCGCCGCTGGTTGCAGGACAACTTTTGCGATCGGCTGCAGCGTGGACTTGAACTTTGCTTCCTGGATGTTCTTGAGCATCACCCGCTTGGCGCCCTTCTGCTGGACGACTTTGTCGTCGTTGGGCAGATTGTAGGCGGCGGTCTGTACGCCGTGTGCGCCATCGCCCGCGGCAAACACTTCATTCACCACGCGAATCGGAGCGGCCGCTCCCAGCTTGGCCACGCGATACTGCGGGTCTTCCGGCAGATTGTTTTCTATCTCCTGCAGATGCTCGCCCAGGAACGCCAGCCGCGCAGACTCTTTGTCGTCGCGCACGTTGATATAGGCCTCAAACGCGGCTTTGTATCCAAACAGCTCGTCGTTGTAGGTTTCATACGGGCCAATCGTCACGTCCACGGGCGCATCCAGGTCCATCCACGCCATGTCGCTGTCAAAATAGTTGTTGGTGGTGAAAGCCTCGGC
>DATBCN010000292.1:0-5827 GCA_036270475.1 Candidatus Angelobacter sp.
TGGCCTTCCGCCACGGAGACGCAGGTGATGCTGCGGTTCCACTCGCCGCGAGGCAACAATGTGGTGAGAGCCTGGCGCGCGCCAATGATGTTGCGGGCCTGGTCGGTAATTACTTGGAGCAGAGAGTCCAGGGCAAACACCGAATTGATCTGCACCGAAGCTTCCGCCAGAGAGCGCAGCACGGCGGTGCGCTGCTGCTCGGCTGCCAGCGTTTGCAACGAATCGTGGTACAGGCGCGCATTGTCCAGCGCATTGGCGGCCTGGCGGGCATACAACTCCACCAGCCGCGATTGCCTGTCACTGGGCGAGTTGGGCTTGCGGAAGAAAGTTACCACCACTCCAACGGAATCGCCGCGGGCATTGACGATAGGCGTGCTAAAAACCGACCGGAATCCGACCTGGGTGGCGGCATCGACAAATGGAAAATATGTGCCGGGGGTTTCAATGTCTTCAATCAGGACGCGGCGGTCGGGAGAGAAGAACGATGCCGGCAGCTCTCCGAAAGACTTGACCTGTTCGGCGGTGAAGCCGGCAAAGCTGGCGACTTGCAGCGTTTTGCTGGCGCGCTCCGGAAGCAGAAGCAGCATGGCGAGATCGGTCTTCTGCAGAGAAGCAATGGACGTGAGCACGTCATTCAGCAGGCGCTGCAATTCCAGGTTGCTGGAAAGACGGACGCTGAGATCGTGAAAGCGCTTGAGGTCGCTGCGCTGCGATTCAAGCTCATCGCGCAGGCGGGCAAGGTCGGTGCTGAGCGTGCCGGCAACCATTTCCGCCGCAGACCATTTCTGCCGCGCCAGACCCACGATGAGCGCCACGACGATCAGCAGGGCCGACCAGAGCTGGTTGCTGGTGCTTGAACTTTCAGGCTGGTAGAGATAGGCAAATCCGTTGAGCGCGGCGGTGTTCAACAGAGCGCCTGCAACTGCCGCGGGCAGGCCGCCGATGACCGCAGAAATGCATGCGGCGGCGACAAAAAACACGCCTACACCGGGATAGAAAAAGGGCAGGCTGTATCTGGCCGCGATCCATGCGGCCACAGGCAACAAGAACGTAATGACCCACGAAACCACACGCAGGCGAGCCGTAGGGGAGGGATACATTTTTTCTCGTTTACTCCTGCTCTAAAGTGAGAGCCGTTGCAGACGAATGGCAGTCCTGAGCATAGCACGCATTTAGCCGTGAATTCCCATTCTGGGCTAGGGCATTAGGACGAGATAAGCAGTGAACTGATCCAGGGTAGCAGCAGGAAAATAGAAAGGGTTGCCATGGGTCAAAAATCAGCGCCCGGACGGTCGTGCGTACCAGCTCCCCTGGTGTTCCTGAAATGGCTTTTTACAGACCGGATGCGTAGTTAGCGGTTGCACTAAATGGGGACCAGGCCGCGCCTGATTCCCAGACTCACTGCTTCTGTCCTGCTGGCGGCGTTGAGCTTGCCCAGAATTGAGCTGATGTGGAATTTCACGGTGTGCTCGGAGATGGCCAGCCGCGCGGCAATTTCCTTGTTGCCCAGCCCCGTGCTCATCAGGCGCAGCACCTGATTTTCACGGGCTGTGAGTTCTTCAGCAAATTCTTCCATTGGGCTGTCATGTGTGTCCGGCAAGGCGTTTTCCAGCATGAGGCCGCGAACAGAAGTGGGATGAAGCAGGACTAATCCGGCATCAGCCGCCTGCAAAGCAAGTTGCAATTCTTCAGGGCCGGCGTCGCGGGCGATCAGGGCATTGATTCCCGACGATAAAGCAGTGCGCACCCACTCCGGCCCAGGCCCGTCGATCAACGCCACCGATCCTGTCCCGGCGGGCGCCTGCTCAAGAAAATGAACCATCGCGGCGGCCAAGGCTGGAGAGTCCAGATCGGCCACCACGATGTCGGACTTGGAAGCGGCAAATCGTTCGAATGAAATGCGCGAATCGAAAGTGAGGTGAACGCGCCCCTGCAGTGCCCGTGACGTGATTTCACCCAATGCCGCGCGGCGCGCAGCCGGGCCGGCGACGATCAGGATTCCCGGCGGCGTGTCACTTCGTTTATCCATTATCCATTCTTGAGCGCCGTCATGCGTCCGGTTTTTTGGTCAGGCGGCCCGCGCTTCCAGGCGCACGGTGAGAGCAAGCATTGCGCCGCCACGGACCAAACTTACCGCAACTGAATCGCCGGCTTTGTGTCCGCGCAAAATGTTCTGAACGGCCCCCGTGTCCGCAACCGGTTGGTCCGCGATCTTGATCAGCACATCGCCCAGCAGGATGCCGGATTTTTCCGCGGGACTGCCTGGTTCAACGTGGGCCACCAGCAGCCCTTCACTTGCCGTTAGATTCAAGCTGGCGCGTAAGGATTCCGGCAGGGGAACGGCCTGCATGGCCAGCCCCAGATAAGGGCGCTGCACGCCGCCTTTTTCCAACAGTTCGGCGGCAATGCGCTGCACCGTGGCGGAAGGCACGGTAATGCCGGAACGATGCAACCCGGCGGTGTTCATACCCAGAAGCCCGCCCTGGCTGTTTACCAGCGGGCCGCCGGAGAATCCGGGATACAGGTTGAGATCAGGGCGGATGAACTGGTCAATTTCGCCGCCGCGCCATGTGCGCATGGGGCCATTGATCAGGCCGGAGAGGACCCCGGAACTGGCCACCACATGGCCGCGACGCGTGCGCGCCAGCGCCAGGACAAGTTCGCCTACGCGCAGGTTTTCCGTTGACGCCCAGCGGGCAATGGGCGCGTCAATCTTCTGCTCCAGGCGCAGGACGGCCAGGTCAGTGCTGGGATCGCGACCGCTGACCCGCGCCGAGAGCCGCTGGCCGGGGGCCGTGACCACGGTTATCTCATCGTCGCGCCGCACGGCGTGGCTGGCGGCAAGCACCGCGTCAGAGGCAATCACGATGCCGCTGGAAGGATGGCGCGTACCCTGCACGCCTACAACTGATTTACCCACACTGGCCGAGACATCCGCCAGTTCGCTGGCAAGTTTTGTCCAGATATTTTCCATTTCGATTTTCCTCTTCTTGTTGATGAATGCTGGTTCTTATGAACAGCAGTATGAAAGGATTGAGAAGCGGGTACATCCGCCATTTGGGCAGGGGGATTTATTTTAGGGAGTCGGGCCAAGGACGCCCTGCGGTTTCCCCAGGCGTACGGCCACTCTTGCAATCGTCTCCGGTCGGCGAAGTGGCCAAGGCCGCCAATGGACTATTTCTTCACGCCCTTCGTGTCGCGGCCGTTCTGGTGGAGCACCAGACTGGCGATGTCGCCCTTTTGGTCCATCCCAAATTCGATTTGCGCGTCCACGGCCTTGTAGAAAAACAGGGTCTCCGATTCGGCAAAGACAGGGAACTTACTCTGTTGACCGAGTTGGGCAAGCAATTTGCCGTCTTCCAGGGTGATGACGAAGGGAACTGTCAGGTTGGGAAACGTCAGCTCGTATGTCCCGGCATATTTTTGCAAAGTTTGAGGCGGCAGAGTGATTTCCTTGCGCTCCGAGGGCAGGACCACTTTTTCACCATGCGCCACCTTGCCCAGCGAGGAGGCAATCTGGCCAGCGCCGGGGCCGTTCACATTGGCTAGCACGGCGACCACCAGCTTGTCATCAGGATAATAAATCAGCGAGGTATTGAAGCCCTCGATGCCACCGTCGTGGGTTATCGCCTTGTGGCCATCCTGCGTGGAGACGCCGAGGCCGAAGGCGTAGTCCTGCTTGAAGGGCGTGGTCATTTTAGCCAGCGAGGCGGTGGAGAGCAATTTGCCGCCAAAAAGGCCCTGCTCCCAGCGCAGCAGGTCTTCCGTGGTGGAGTAAAGACCGCCGGCAGAAAGGGGGATCGTCATATTGACGAAGCCAGCGTTCTCCGGGCCGTTCTTGCCGGGCGCATAGCCGGCGGCGCGGCGCTCAATGATGGCGGAGTTGGAGTCATAGCCGGAGTCCTTCATGCCGAGCGGAGTGAAGATGTTCTGCTGGACAAAGCCGGCGTAGCTCTGCCCGCTGATTTTTTCGATCAGGTAGCCGAGCAGGACATATCCGGAGTTCGAGTAGTTCCACTTTGTTCCTGGTTCGAAGTCCAGAGGCTTGTCGCGGAACCAGTCCACCAGTTGCTGTGGGGTCATGGTTTCAGCCTCCCGCTTGCGATAGTCGGGAAAGCCGGTGAAGCTGGGGATGCCGGAGGTGTGCGTGAGCACGTGAAAGATGGTGATCTTGTCCCAGGCGGCGGGAGCGTCCGGCACGTATTTCTTGACCAGATCGTCGGTCTTCAGCTTGCCGCGCTCTTCCAACAGGAGGATGGAGGCCGCGGTGAACTGCTTGGTGATGGAGCCCAGTCGGAACTTGGTGGCGGGTGTGTTGGGGACCTGCCACTCCAGGTTGGCGAAGCCGTAGGCCTTGTCGAGCAGCGTTTTGCCGTCGCGCGCCACCAGCACCGAGCCCATGAAGGCGTGGTCGGGAAGATGCGCTTGAATGATCTGCTCCATGCGAGAGACCGGGTCGGGCTGGGGCTTATCTTGCGCGAAGGCTGCAGCGGCCAGAGTCAGGACGAGCGCGAGGCGACGCATGGGTGCTCCTTGGGTGGTGGGATGGCGAGTGAACATTATACGCAGGCGAGAGCGCCTGCGGTCCACGATTTATGATGGTTTATGTGAAAAATGGCCATGGTTCACATCGATTAAAATTATTTTGAGAGCAAGACGCGGATAGCCGGTGTTCTCCGAAAGCCATAGATTGGGTCTCGGAGATAAAAAATATGCAACTGCAAACCACATCAGGCAGCGCAAATCAAAAATGGTCGCTGGTGCTGGCGCGCGACGCCAAAGCTGACGGCCGGTTCGTCTACGCGGTGAAGTCGACCGGAGTTTTTTGCCGTCCTTCATGCCCCAGCCGCAAGCCGAGGCGCGAGAATGTTGAGTTCTTCGATTCGCCGGCGCAGGCGCAGCAGGCGGGATACAGGGCGTGCCGCCGCTGCACACCGCTCCAGCGCGACCGGCAAACGCAAAAGGTGGAGGCAGCCTGCCGCTATATTGACGAGAACCTGGACATCACGCTGAGCCTGACAGCCATCTCGCGCCATGTGGCGATCAGCCCCTTTCATTTTCAGCGGCTGTTCAAGCGCATTCTTGGAATCAGCCCGAGGGAATATCAGCAGGCGCGGCGGGCAGGAAAGTTTCGCCAGGCGCTTCTGGGCGAAGGCAGCGTGACGGACGCGATCTACGAGGCCGGCTACAGCTCCAGCAGTCGCGCGTATGAAAACATTCCGGCACAACTGGGGATGACTCCTTCGGCCTTCCGGCGCGGCGGCGAAGGCGTTGAGATTCACTGTACCGTGATGGCAACTGAGCTGGGAAAACTGCTGGTGGCCACAACGCCGCGCGGCGTCTGCGCAGTGCGCTTTGGCGAAAGCGAAGCCGTGTTGCTCCGCGAACTCAAGCGCGACTTTGAGGCAGCGGAGATCCAGCGCGATGACGAGGGTCTGGAGCCGGTTGCAAATCAGATCAAACAGTTGCTCAATGGATCAAAAGCGCCGTTGAACATTCCGCTTGACCTACGCGGCACCGCGTTTCAGCAGATGGTGTGGAAAGAGCTTCGCCGCATACCGGTGGGACAGACACGCAGCTATACCGAAGTGGCGAAGACCATTGGACGGCCTAAGGCCGTGCGGGCCGTGGCCAATGCTTGTGGCTCGAATCCTGTTGCGATAGTCGTTCCGTGTCATCGCGTAGTGCAGAAGAATGGCAGCATGGCTGGATACCGCTGGGGAGTGAAGAGGAAAGCGGTCCTGCTGGAAAAAGAGCGCTCGGCAAATGGCAATTAGGAAAAATTCTTACCGCAAAGGACGCGAAGGCCGCAAAGGAAGAATTTTGT
>DATBCN010000293.1:0-2069 GCA_036270475.1 Candidatus Angelobacter sp.
GCAAGCGCCCCAGAGCAATTACTTGGAAACAGGTCCGGCGGTTTTAGCTTTGCTGCCGTCTTTCTCTTTTTCCTTGTCTGTTGCTGGAGACTGGGATGCCCCCGCGGCCGGTTTATCCACCATGGCCGGAAAGAAATGAACACGCTCGGCTTTTTCGCTGACAACACCAAGCTTGGCATCTGGTTTGAGCTGGTCTTTAACCCATTGAAAGGCAAACGCAGGGGGTTGGACCGTCAGGTACGCACGGCCATTTCCATATTCATTGACCAGCGCAAAGTCGGGCGCGGCCGCTTCCAGCTTCTCCTGGCTCTCGTCGGGCATCGAAACATTCTTGCGAACGTCCTGAATACGCACCACCTTTGCCTTCATTTTGGGAAGCCAAACAACCGGCTCGAGGGGTGCGACCTTAGCGAAGAACTCGGGCTTCAGGAAATTAGGCCGCTCCACATCCGCGATGACTTTCGAATGCTCCAGCCAGTTGGGCCAGTCGCCCCACGCTCCGAGGAGATCCACGGCGCGAATGCGCGGATCGGCAGCCGACGCCAGAATGGCGATCGAAGCTCCAGAACCAACACCCAGCATGCCCACGCGAGTGCTATCCAGGTCTTTGCGCGTCGCGAGGTAGTCCAAAATTAGCTGGACATCATGAGTCGTCTCTGCCAGCGCCTCCTGCATCTCGCTGACGAACGATTCTTTGAGCAGGTGGCTACGCAGGCGGTGCCCGGTAAAAGCGGACACAAAACCTACGGCGGCGTACCCCCCGCTGACCGCCGTCTCGCACCAGTGATTGCTCTTGAAGAGCTCCGTGTCGTCGGGATACGAATACAGATACAGCACCACCGGCGGATTCTTGACGCTCCTTGGCAGGACCACGTATAGATCAAAAGGATCTCCCTCACGCCAGGTGACATTGTGACGTTCCCGGATGAAGCCGGTACCCGGGATGTCATCGACTACCCCAACCACTGGCGGCTCCATCTTGAGTGTGCTGTGTTCCAGAGTAAGCGTCGTCCAATCTTCGTGGAATGGCTTTGCGTCTTTGCCGGGATCTGGCACTGCCTTGCTTACAGATGTTTTTGCGGGTGCCGCAGACTCCTGGCCGTGCACTTGGGCCGGGCAAAACAGTAGAACCACAAAGGCGAAACCAATTACATAGCGTGCGTGTCTCATGATTCCTCTCGAATTGGCCAGCAGAAAAAAACTGGCATTTTGTTCGCGTTCAGACAAATACGCAGGAAGGGGCGGACGGCAGTTGTCTGCCATCCGCCCTCCTGCGTCGGTTGAACTGCTGATACTCTTACTGAATCCAGACGAGGAAGCTGCCGCCGATGAGGCTGCTGTCCAATTCGGTCTGAACGTTGTGCACGGCACCCGACATGTCTCCGCCAGCTTCCGCGGATGGGGTCACCACGCCGTTGTTTGGCGCGACCCCGCCCAATCCGTAGTGCGATCGGAAGACTTGGACGGGACTGGCAGCGATGCTTGAGCAAGAGGCATTGCCGCAGAAGACCCAGGGTACAAAGTCGTTCAGCCGCGGGGTTGCCCCAGCTGCTTGGTCCTGAGCGCCCAGAATGAACCCCGTGATGTTGATGGGGCTGAAGGTTGGAGCCAAGGCGCTGGAGCCGTAATACTGCGCTTGCACCATGTTCCATAGGCGGTAACTGCCATTTTGAATTCCGTCAAATGTGGGCAGATTGTAAGCGTTGCAGGAGAAGTTGGTGATGGTCACGCCGCCGTCACCGTTGAAGTAGCCGCCGCACTGGCCAGCCGTGGGAGCGGGTAGAAGAGCGACCGTGCCCTGGCCGGTAACGCCGCCAGGGAACACGCCGCCGTGGCCGCCGTCCGCAGTGCCGTAGCCTGGGAAGAGCGGATCAACTCCATCCACCATCAAATACTTCATGTTGAGTTTGTTGCCGAAGTTTCCGAGGCTCCAGAAAGCGTAGCCCAGGGTGTCCGGAAGTGCAGCGGTGTTACCGATGGAGATCATCTGGCCGGTGCCAATGACGCGCGTCTTCAGGGCGCAATTGGAGCCGATGCAGAAGTTCATCGGATTGGAGCAGGCCGTGGTC
>DATBCN010000294.1:0-7258 GCA_036270475.1 Candidatus Angelobacter sp.
AGCAACGCCCGCATCGTGCTCACCGCCGCAGGATCACAAGACGAAGCCAGAAAAATAGCCCACGCGCTGGTGGACCGCCGTCTGGCGGCGTGTGTGAATATTGTGCCGCGGATTGAGTCCGTTTATCGATGGCAAGGCAAAATGGAGAGTGCGTCCGAATGGCTGCTGCTAATCAAGACCCAAGCTACCGCTTTTGAGCGCGTGCGGGACACCGTAAAAGAGTTGCACTCATACGATCTCCCGGAGTGCGTGATGCTGGAAGTTGCGGATGGCAGCGAAGAGTATCTCAAGTGGATCACGGAAAACACGGCCTGACCCGGAACGCCAATCCTATTTCTTGTCAGGTATCTTGCCCCATCTGCAACCCGTTCTCATCTCCTACCCCACCCACCCTTCAATTAGGATTGCAAAGTACTTAGCTTGGGTTAACCCCAGAGATTTAGCCTTAAATCGGGCTCCAATCATGTCAAATCAGCCGTAAACTGCGCTGAAGTTCGCTTCTCACTCACCGCTCTTGGGAATCATCAGACGTCGGGGTTTCCGGTGCGGATCTGGCCACCTGCTAAATGCTTATTTTCAAAGATCAACGCCCTCACACCCTGAGATGCTGCGCCAGCATAGCGCGTCGCCATCGGCGAATCAACTACGAATCGGGACACGTCTTGACAAAACGAGATTCAGATCAGGCCTCATTTTTTTCTTGCGCTCTGCTGAATTACATTGGGTTTCGTTATAACGGTAGGCTTCTGTCAATACATCATGTTGAGAAGTCAGAAGTTTTCCAAGATCCACACGATAAATTTTCTGAAATTCCAAGTGTGAATTGGCCACCCCACTTTTTGTGCAAGCTACTGCGGTTCCAGAGTTGCTGTATCTTTCTCGGGGTGGAGTAGGCATTTATGCCTGCGGTAACCTAGCATCCATTGCCGGCTTTAGCCGCCGAGGTAAGCCTGTCTGGGTACATTAACTTGGGAAGCGCATTAGGCGCTGATTTGCGCCTTCCAGAGAAATAAAAACTGGCAATATCTACCCGAGTGGTCGAGTATGGTGCATGTTGGACACTCTCTTTACTTCTCGCACGATCTCGCAAGCTAGGGATATTTCGAAGAAGCGGGCTGCTCAAATTCAGTAGGCTCTTCAAATAGCCACCTTCGGGTATTTGTTGTCGTTTGGCATTGGTACGCCGTAGACCTTCGCGCAGGCTGAGCGTTAAAAAACAAAATCCCATCGCGATAAAGACAATGCCTCGTGCGTGTGTGTCGCATTTACAGCGCTTGTCTTCACACTGGACTGAATTTTCTGCTTGCAATCCCAATCTGCGCTCATCCGCCTTAATCTGCGGCAAACCTTCTTTTGCTTTTCTCCGCGTCTCCGCGCCTCCGTGGTGAAAAGCTATTCCTAGATCGCAGCCAGAGCCTGGTCCAGGTCCGCAAGCAGATCGTCCACGTCCTCAATTCCAACCGAGATTCTCACCATGCCGTCAGTGAGCCCAATCTGCTTTCTTCCCTTTTCACCCAGCGCCGCGTGGGTCATGGTAGCGGGATGCGAGATCAGCGTTTCCACTCCGCCCAAAGACTCGGCCAGCGTGCAGACACGCACTTTTGCCAGCAGTTTCTTTGCATTGCTGAGCGAACCGGTCTCAAACGTAATCATGGAGCCAAAGCCGCTCATCTGCTTCTTGGCCAGGGCATGTTGGGGATGATCAGAGAATCCCGGATAAAGCACCTGCTTCGCCTTGCGATGTCCGCGAAGATATTCGGCGACCGCGCGTCCATTCTCATCGTGCTTTTCCATCCGCACCGCGAGTGATTTTACGCCGCGCAACACCAGCCAGCATTCAAACGGCGAGAGGATCGCGCCTGATGTCTTCTGCATGAAGGCAAGCTTTTCCGCATGAATCGGTTTGGTGGCGGCAATCACTCCGCCCAGTCCGTCACTGTGGCCGTTCAGGAATTTGGTGGTGGAATGCATCACCATGTCGGCGCCCAGCGCCAGCGGCTGCTGGAAGTAAGGAGACATAAAGGTGTTGTCAACCACCAGTTCAGCGCGACCGGCGTGGGCGATCCGGGCGACTTCCTTTATGTCGGTAAGCACCATCAGCGGATTGGTGGGCGTTTCAATCCAGATGATCCGGGTATTCCGGCGCATCGCTTTTTCTACTGCTTCCAGATCAGAGGTATCGACATAGCTGAATTCCACGCCATAGTTCGCCATTACTTGATTGAAGTACCGGGGCACGCCGCCATAAACATTGTGTCCGCAAATCAGGTGGTCGCCCTGTTTGAGAAAACACTGCGTTACCGCTGTTACAGCCGCCATTCCACTGGCGAAAACGTGGGCTGACGTTCCGCCTTCCAACGCGGCCAGATTGGTTTCAAGACTGGTGCGCGTGGGATTGGAGACTCGGGCGTATTCATAACCCTTGTTTTTTCCCAGCTCTTCCTGAACGTAAGTCGATGTGGCAAAAATGGGCACCACAACCGCACCAGTGGAAGGAGCTGGCTCCTGGCCGGTGTGGATGCATGTGGTGGAATAACCAGATTTGCTCTCAGCCCGCCTCGACTCGCTGGGGGATTTTCTTTTTGCCATCTTTCTCTGCTCCTGAATCGCGAGGCCATGCTTGCGCGCCGGCCGGTCGCGATTTACTCTCCACCTTCAAAAATATTTTTTGACATATAGCGCTCAGCGGAATCCGGAATAACAGTCACCACGCGCTTGCCTTTTCCCAGCCTTCGGGCAAGCTGCAGGGCCGCAAAAACATTGGCGCCCGCGCTTGACCCGCCCAGCACACCTTCAAGCCTTGCCAGTTGCGCTACTGTGTCGAACGCGTCTTTGTCCGTGACCAGAATGATCTCATCGCAGACGGCGGGATCAAACGTCTTGGGAATAAAGCTGGAACCAATTCCCTCCACTTTGTGCGGCCCCTTAGGACCGCCTCCCAGGACTGATCCCTCTGTTTCCACCGCTGCACAATAGACTTGAGGTAGCCTCTCTTTCATGAATCGGGCGACTCCGCTAAATGTGCCGCCCGTGCCCACGCCGATGGCTATAGCGTCAATAGCGCCCTGCATCTGCTCAAAGATTTCCGCGGCGGTAGTGGCGTGATGAAAGTCAGGATTGGCTGGATTTTCAAACTGGAGGGCGGTAAAGGAATCGGGGATATCGGCGGCAAGTTCTCTGGCTTTGGCGATTGCGCCCTGCATACCGGCTTCATCCGGGGTGCGCACGACCTGCGCGCCCAACGCCCGCATGATCTTTACCTTTTCCTCGGCAAATTTTTCCGGCACGCAAAGCAGCACACGATAGCCTTTGTTGATCCCGATCAGCGCCAGCCCCACACCGGTATTGCCGGCCGTGGCCTCCACAATGGTGCCGCCCGGCTTCAGCAAGCCCTGCTCTTCCGCTTTTTTGATCATGCCTATAGCGGCCCGGTCCTTTACGCTACCGCCGGGATTCAGATATTCCAGTTTGGCAAAGACTTCCGCATATCCCTCCGGCACAATGCGGCGGAAGCGCAGCAGTGGCGTCTGGCCTACCAGTTCCGTGATGTTTTCCGCTACTCGGAGTCGCGACATATAGCAAACTTTTTAGAGTACGGGAGACATGGGGATATGGTCAAACCAAAGAAGCGGTTGCGCCCATATTGTTAAAAATAAGACAGTACCAGGTCAAAGATGTCAAAGATCAGGCAAAATGCCGAATTGACAGGGCCGTACGAACAGAGTACCGTCAAAGATGAGCAAGCATCCTTCCTTACTCTTCAGACATGCTGAACTAAGTCAGTACCTCTGGAGTTCTCTCCCTTAGCCACCAATTCATGAAGAGGGCTGTTTATGTTGGAAACGACCTTGCCGTTCCACGCAAAATCCGGCGTGCAAACGGAGCTGCCCGAAGACCATTGCTGCAATCTGGAAGCGCCTGAAGACTGCTATCAAGAGGACGAAGAACCGGCGGCCAGCCAATGAAACATGACTACAGTACACGCTCATCAAAAGTTTTTGCCGCGGGATGCACCATTGCCAACCCATTTCTGCTGTGCCGCGTAACCGCGGTCTATGCCCGGCGCCTGCAGAAAGCCCGGATACAGTTTGCTGAGAGCATTAACCAGTCATTGCGGCTGATCTCCGATCTTCCCCACGGACATATGGACGCGGCCAATCTCCCACAACCATTACAGGAGCAGGAAATACCCGCGCTGGAAATGGAAGCGGCCGCCATTACACTGTAGATTGCGATTTTAAAGAACTGGCGCGCCTCAGGACATGCCAAAAAGAAAATGCAGGGGCGCGTGTTTTTGTCCCCTGCAAGCATTTTGAATCAAGCTGGCAGCCTAAAGCTGAGTTTAATTATTTGGTTGAAGCGGTCCGTTTTTCGTCGGCAAAGTAGCCATCACGGGTGCGGACCTGAAGGTCTTTGTAGCCAGGTGCGCGCGCTTCTACCTTCACTTTGCGATAGCCGCCGTTGCTGCGTGGGTTCGTCGGCTTGTAAGTAATGCTGTATTGGTTGCGGATGTCCCGCGCCACTTCCTGGCTGATCTCATCTACTTCCGCAAGGTCCTTGGGGAAGAACGCCACGCCGCCGGTCTGGTCAGAGAGGCTTTGCAGGGCACGCTTGGCCCGCTTGATTCCCGGCTCATCGCCCAGAATGCCAATCGTATAAATGGTGGGACCGGCGTCGTCTTGTACTTTCCTGATTGCTGACTCCAGCGATTCGCGGCTCTCGTTATCCACTCCGTCGGTGACCACCAGGAGCACTTTTTTTTCTTTCTTTGCGCCTTTGGCAAGATGGTCAGCGGAGGCAATCACGGCGTCATAGAGCGCGGTGCCGCCGCGGGAATCCACGCGGTCCAGGGCTTCGCGCAAGGATTCGCGCTTGTTGGTGAAGTCCTGGTCCAGATAAGGATCGTCATTGAAGTTCACGACAAAGACTTCATCCTGGGGATTGCTGGCCTGCATCAGGTTAAGAACAGCTTTGGTCACCGCGGCGCGCTTGGTGCGCATTGACCCGGAATTATCCACGACTATGCCGATGGAAACCGGGATATCCTCGCGCCGGAATGAAGTGATCTTCTGCGGCTGATTGTCTTCAAAGACCGCGAAATTGGCGGTGTCCAGATTTGTGACAAGATGCTTTCTGGCGTCGAGCACCGTGGCCGAAAGCGTGACTTCATTTACCTGTGACCGGAAAATGTAACGATCACCACTTTTGGTGACTGCTCCCACCGTGTCCCCACCTGGCTGTTGCGGCTGTTGCCCAGGCTGCTGGGTCGGTGGAACATTTGTGGCCGGCTTGGTGTTTGCCGCCGCGGGCGATGGCGTGGCCGGCTTGGCCCATACGGGCAATGCGGGGTCAGAAGGATCAATGTCTGAAGGCACTGGCGTGGGCTGTATGCGCTGTTGGTTTTGCTGCGGCTGTGTGGCTGGGCCTTGCGTTCCCCAAAAAGAGCTTGCGCCCAGCAGCAAAAAAGCAAGAGTTCCAATGGTCTGTTTATTGCGAAGGCGCATAGTATCCAGTTCTGGCATAGACATTTAGATGCGGCAAACCCTTTGGCGGATTGAGCTTTACTTTGATTTTGCGCCAGTGGCCGTCTTTGACCTTGTTGTTTGGACGATAGCCGAGCACATATTGGTTGCGCAGCTCGATTCCAATTTTGGTGGCGACATCAGACAGTTCATTGGGATTGGTAATGGTGAACATCCGTCCGCCGGTTACCTGTGAAATTTCAGTTAAAAGCGCTGGCCCCGCGATCTCTTCCTGTTGCGTAGGCGCCAGGCTGAAGATGCCGATGGAATAAATCTGCACATCGGCCTCTTTGACCATCGACTTGATTTCATTCTCGGTATAGCGGCTGTGGTTGTCGCCGCCGTCGGAGATAATCAGCAGGGCCTTTTTGCTGTTGCGAGCGTCTTTCATCTTGCTCACGCCCATATAAATGGCGTCCAGCATGGCGGTGCTGCCCTGGGGCACGGTGTAAACCAGCTTGCCCTGGATATCTTCCACTGACTTGGTAAAGTCGGCGCGCAACTGCGGACGGTCATTGAAAGTGATCATGAAAAACTCGTCCTGCGGGTTCGCGGTCTTGAAGAACTCGATCACGGCTTCCCGCGCCTTCAGGATCTTGTCATTCATGCTGCCGCTCATGTCAAAAATCACGCCCAGGGAGATAGGAGCGTCCTCGCTGGAAAAGTGCCGCACTTCCTGGATCTCACTGCCTTCCAGGACGGAAAAATTCTCTTTGTCCAATCCGGTAACAATGCGGTTCCAGTCGTCAGTAACGGTTACATTCACCAGCACCAGATTTACGTCCACTGACACGCCCGGTTTGCCATGGTTCTTTAAAGATGAATCCGGATTTCCCGCAACCTCTTTACTGTCAACGGTCTTTGGGGGCGCTGGAGGCTTGGGTTCAATGTGGACATTCACGTCCTGGGCGCGGGCACAGATCACAACCAGACAAAATACCAACGTGAGAGCATGGCGCATCAGGGGCGTACGATACGCCTTAAGTGAGACCTCGGGGGAACGGCTTGCACCATACCCGCGGCGATCGGAGCGGGCCATATGGGAACCTCGGTTTGAGCAGGATATTATCACAAGGGCCATGTTACTTTACACAGGAACTTGGTACATGTGCCGGACCGGTATTCCAGCGCTGCTCGGTTGGGTTAGATGACGAGAATGATGAAACAGGTTATCCGCTCCACTTGATAGAATGATGAAGCAGGCGTCCTTGCAAATGGCTGAAATCATTCCATTCCAAGCTCTTCGCTACGATCCGGACCAGGTAAAACTGGAAGATGTCCTCACCCAACCCTATGACAAAATCACGCCGGAGATGCAGGCAAAGTACTATGAACGAAGCTCACATAACCTTGTCCGCATTATCCTGGGTAAGGCCGGTGAGACCGATACTGAAGGCTTTAATACATATACCCGTGCCAAAGAATACTTCCATGATTGGCGTTCCAGCGGGATTCTGAAGCAGGATGCCGGGCCGGGGCTTTATGCCTATTCCCAGACCTTTAACCTCCCCGGCACAAGCAGCCTGGCAGAGCGGCGGGGGCTGATTGCCCTGGGACGAATCCACGATTATGCCGATGGCGTTGTTTTCCGCCATGAGCAGACCCTGGCCAAACCCCGCGCAGACCGCCTGAACCTGCTGGAGGCCACTCAGGCCCATTTCGGCCAGATTTTCATGCTGTATAGCGATCCCCGGGGCGAAATCGAAGCTCTGCTCCAGGCAAAAACTGAGGAAGAC
>DATBCN010000295.1:0-1874 GCA_036270475.1 Candidatus Angelobacter sp.
GGCAAAGCCGCCCGGCGCTACCGCTTTTTGCAGGTGCGTGTAAACAACGCGCCCATTGAATTTTGACCGCATCGTGGTCCACTACGGCAACGGCGAAGCACAAACGTTGCAAGTCCGCGACGTCATCCGCAAAGGCAGCAGGAGCCGTGCGATTCCTCTGGATGGCGACCGCATTGTACAGAGCCTGGAGCTTTGGTACGGCAAGGCAAATCCAAACTCAGGTAAGCCGGAAGTGGGCCTCTTCGGCAAAAAATAGATGCAGCGCAAGCCGTCCATCCGCGCCTATCGGGCAAAAAGCGTATGGCCGATTTTTTTGTTATGGCTTGCAAAGTGAAGCACGAAGGAGAAATGTTTAGGTTGACAGCACGCCATGGCTTGAGCAATTCCCTTGTTGAGAGAACAATTTGGACCGGCACAACATACTTGTTGGATCAACCAAAACATCGGGATTATCGCACCTCAGAAAATTTTGGCAATTTTTGGCAATGCCGGCGATTTTGGCAATCTCTTAACTCTCTCCTTCGTCCGCCACGCCTAGCTTTGACAATCGATACCGCAGCGCATTTCTTGAAAGTCCCAGCAACCGCGCCGCTTGACTCTTGTTGCCGTTAGCGCGGCGCAGCGCCTCCCGCACCATATTGTCCTCCCATTGTTCCAGCGTCATACCCGCGGGAAGGAAGTTGTCCGTCGTCGATGTTCCAGCGTTGCTTCTGCCGTGCCCTGCATCCAGATGAATGTCCTTTGCGTCAATCACCGGCTCTGCTGACATTGCCACTGCCCGCTCCACGCTGTTCTCCAACTGGCGCACGTTGCCGGGCCAGTGATATTCCATCAGGACCGCCAGTGCCGCGGGTGTGATGCCTGAAATCGTTTTTTCATTCTCCGCCACAAACCGCTCCAAAAAATGATTCACCAGATCGGGAATATCTTCTTTGTGTTCGCGTAGCGGAGGAATATCAATGGGCACAACGTTCAGCCGGTAATAGAGGTCCTGGCGGAATGTCCCCTCTTCCAGCGCCGCGCGCAGGTCGCGATTGGTCGCCGCGATCATGCGGATATCCACCTTCAGCGTCTTTGTCCCGCCTAGGCGCTCGAACTCGCGTTCCTGCAGCACGCGCAGCAGTTTTACCTGAATGGCGGCAGGCACATCGCCAATTTCATCCAGGAAGAGTGTGCCTTTGTCCGCCAGTTCAAACTTGCCCGGCTTGCTGGCCAGCGCTCCGGTAAATGCGCCGCGTTCAAAACCAAAAAGCTCGCTTTCAAACAGCGTGTCTGGAATGGCCGTGCTGTTGATCTTGATGAAGGGCCCCGCGGCGCGGCGCGAGTTCTGGTGAATGGCCCGCGCAATCAGGTCCTTGCCTACTCCGCTCTCCCCGCCGATCAGCACTGTGGAGTTTGTTGGCGCAACGCGCTCCACCAGTGCCAGCACTTCCTGCATCTTTTTGCTTCGGCCCACAATGTTCTGGAAATGGTAGCGCTTGCCCAGCGCTTCTTTCAGTCGCTGGTTTTCATCGCGCACCTGCTGGACGTCAAGCTCCTTGTTGATCACCAGCTTCATCTCGGCCATGGTGAAGGGCTTCAGCACATAATCGCTGGCGCCGGCCTTCATGGCGTCAACGGCCGTTTCCACGCTGCCATATGCCGTCATCACAATGAACGGCAATGCCGCGTTCAGGCGCTTCCCTTCCTGCAGAAACTCCAGTCCATTCATGCCCGGAAGTTTGAGGTCTGTCACTACCAGGTCGGTAGCTTCCTTGCGCAGGAACGCCAGCCCTTTTTCCGCGTTTTCCACACAATTGACGCTGTGCCCGTCTTCACCCAGGCTGATCTCCAGCAGGCGGCGCATGCGCGGCTCGTCTTCAACGATCAGAATG
>DATBCN010000296.1:0-2255 GCA_036270475.1 Candidatus Angelobacter sp.
CGCATACACATGCTGCTTCACGCCCAGTTCGTCCACACGCTCCGCACCCAGCCGCTTTGCATATCCTCCGCGGTCCGCCACGCCACTCACCCATCGCGCAGCCCAAGCCTCAAAATCAGCCCGCGTCTTTGTCTCCGCGTGATATTGCTGGAAGAACGCATCGTCTCTCTTATAGTAGCCCTGTACCGGTGACGGATGCGCGCCCAGCGGACACTCCACCACCGCCGTCACCAGAAAGCCCGGAACCACCGTCCGGTTCGGATCGCTGGCAATCACTTCTTCATCGACAATTTCCTCAGCGCAGACAATCACCTTCTTTGCCGACTTCACTCCCTCCAGCATCACGCCAAAATTTCCCCAGCAATGTGCGTTGCCGTGCTTGTCAGCGCGTTGCAGATGAACAATGGCCACATCCGGAACCAGCGCGCGCACCGCCAGCAGCGTCTCTTTCGGCTCAAACGGCGAAATAATCTGGTAGAAGAAATGGTTGCCCCTGGGGACGTCACTGCCCATGGCCGTGCGCGTCGGCAGAAACGGCACGCCCATCGCGCCCGCTTGCAACGCCAGCGCCAGCGTGAAATTTGTCATGTCAAAGACGCGGAGCTTTTCGCCCGGCTTGCCCGGATTCTCAACCTCCGTGGCATGGCGAAAGTTATATGCCGAGCCCATCATCACGTTCCCTACCCACGCCGCCACTACCTCTTCCACGCAACCAGCGCCAATCATCTGATCAAACAGAATGTCAGAGATGGGTCCAATCAGCCGCAGGCCGCGCCGCTTCTGCCGGATGATCTCATGCCCCGCGGCAAATGGGATCATCTGCTCCATCTGTAGGCCCAGCGCGACGCTGGAGCCATCCACAACATGCTCCGCAATTGCCTGCCGCATTGTCATTTGTTTCGACATTCTTCTAAAATTTCGCCTACCCCCTCCCCCCTTCAACCCCGAAAAATAAGGACTTACGCGATTCAACCCCGGGGATACCCGGATTATCGAACACTCAACTTGCCTACCGGGCGTCAGCCGCTGGGCAAGTCTCCACAAACTCACATAACCTTATGAATTAAAACGACTTATGTTAGCAAAAACCACGTCGCTAAGTCAATTAAAATGATATGCTTCAGGCTCCATGAAACGCCTGCGCTGGCTTCTCTTTTTGGTTGTAATTATCCTGGTCGCCGCGTGGCTCGCCTTGCCTGGCATTGTTGAGCACCGATTCAACCGCACTCTCCACCCGCCGCCTTACCAGACATCCGCGCAGGCCCAGGTCTTACATCGCACGCTTACCATCGCGGATCTCCACGCCGATAGCCTGCTCTGGGGACGCAACCTGCTGCATCGCAGCTCCACCGGCCACGTTGATGTGCCGCGGCTGGCCGAAGCAAATGTTTCCATCCAGGCTTTCACGGTTGTTACTACTTCTCCGCGCAAGCTCAATATCTACCAGAATTCTGGTTCGTCTGACCTTGTGCGCTATCTGGCAATCGCTGAAGGCTGGCCTCCGCGCACCTGGAACAGCCCCAGGCAGCGCGCCCTGTATCAGGCCGGCCGGCTGCACAAATTTGTCGCGCAGTCCCACGGCGCACTTGTCATCCTCCAAACCCGCGCAGACCTTCAGCAGTTTCTTACCACGCGCGGATCGTCGCATGCCGTCGCCTGCTTTCTGGGCGCGGAAGGCGCGCAGCCCCTCGAAGGTGATCTCAAAAATCTCGACGGCCTCTATGCCGCCGGCTTCCGCATGATGGCCCCAACGCACTTTACTGATACCACCATCGCCGGAGCCGCCGCAGGAATGAAGAAAAACGGCCTCACCGATCTTGGCCGCCAATGGGTCCGCGCCATGGAGTCGCATCATATGATTATCGATCTGGCACACGCATCACCGGCCACTCTGCGCGACGTAACTGCCATGGCAACACGACCGCTGCTGGTCTCGCACACCGGCGTAAAAGGCACCTGCAACAATCCGCGTAATCTGTCTGATGACGAGCTTCGAGCCGTGGCTCGCACCAACGGAGTGATTGGCGTCGGCCTATGGAACACCGCCACCTGCGGCACTAACGCTGCCGCAACCGCTCGCGCCATCCACTACGCCGCAAACATCGTCGGCACGGACCATGTCGCGCTCGGCTCCGACTTTGATGGCGGCGTCACCGAGCCATTCGACGCCAGCGGCTGGTCGCTGCTAACTGACGCGCTCTTAAAAGAGGGCTTCTCCGAACAGGACATTCACAAGATCATGGGAGAAAACGTGG
>DATBCN010000297.1:0-7498 GCA_036270475.1 Candidatus Angelobacter sp.
GCTGCGGTCAGCTTGAGCGCTGTTCGTCTGGTCATTCCGAAATAGCCTGGTGGCTCGGTGTTTTTCGTCTTTTTCTCTTCCTTTGTTTTTGACATACACATCCTTTCGCCTTTGGGGGATCAAGCGACTGCTTTTTCATCTGTTGCTGTTTCTTCTGTTGACTCGCGCCGTACTATCGTCCTTTCCATTGCTCGGAGCGTTGGAAGATGACACCGCGGCTGAACACACTTCTCCCTTCGCTCATTGGGCCTGCTTTTTTCGTAGAGTTTTACAATGTGCTGCACGGCCGGTAGAACGGCCTGAGCTCTCCAGATCAACTCGAGATCCTACCCTCCGATGGGACCTGAAGTTCCAGAGCTGCAGCGGCAACCCAACATACTCCCGAAAGGCTGCACCGCAACGGGAAAGACTTAGCGGAATACGATATATCTTAGCTTTTTACGCCGCAGGCGGCCGCCGGTATTCTTTGGGCGACTGGCGAAAGCGCCGCTGAAAAGCGCGCACAAAACTTGAATGGTGGCGGTATCCGGCGAGATATGCGATCTCCTTGACCTCCATGTCAGTTGTGGAGAGGAGCATCGCCGCGTTATTCAGCCTGTTCTCTGCCAGCAAGTCCCGGATATGCACGCCTGTTTCCTGTTTAAACAAACGTTGCAGATGGGCGGGGCTCAGGCAAACTTCCCGCGCTAGGTCACGGACGGAATACGGCTGTGAGGCTTTTTCAATTTTCTCCAGAACTTTTCGCAGGCGTCTTTCCTTCACCAGAGGGACCAATGAGCCCGCTCTGCTCACCTTGCCCTGCGCCGGTTCCTTGTTGGATAAACCTTCCTTTTTCCCCACACCCTTGCCACCAAGCCACACACCGTGCAATGCAGGCATTTAGTTTCTCCCGTGGGAACGTCCGTTACAATGGCAAGGTTTTTTGCAAAAGAGGCGTGGCTACGGTTTGAACTAAATAGACCGCAGGCTCTGTGGTCGAGCCGGGTTCATCGACACATATGCGCAAAGTTTTCCTTCCCAATCCCCGGAAAAATTGGGAAGAAGGGTGCCAGATAATCCCACAAAGGAAGGTAAAGGAATGTTAATTTAAGGAATTTTCTGAAAACAGGATTGCGGTCACTGACCTTAATACCTTGTCTTGGCAAATCGCAGGAATGTTGGTCTCTCATTCCGCAAAATGAAATTGCGGACGGGAGTCAGCTAACGAAATAAGATCATCATTCCGTCACTCGGCGAATCTCTTTTTCGATTTCAGGAAAGGGCGCCAACTTACTATCGGTGACAGTCTTGATCAACTGCCCCAGGATGCACCTGGAATTGTTATCGTACGCTGAACAAAATCTCCGCGGGATAACTTGTTGCGACCTTCAGAGAACCTCTCTGTGAGATATCACGCGGAGCGGAAAGCCGCGCCACTTGCTGCCCGGTCTGGGCATCTACCAGGAAAAACATCAGCGTGGCGTTGTGCGAAAGGCTGGTCCATAGCGGATCGCCGCTAAAATCGGGAACCTCAACCGCAAACGCTCCGTCATTTTCCACCTTTGCCTTGCCCACTGCAAACGGTGAAATCGACATCCCGCGTACGCCGAAGAATTGCCCAGCCCAGTTGCACACATAAACCGCCGACACCTGCAACTCTTTGCCTCCGAACCTTGAGATGTCAGTTCTGCCATGCAACGCGGTGGTGGAGAGTTTCTGGCACTCAAATGGCGCTTGCCGGTTGCTGCTGGCAAGATCATCGGCTTTGATGGTGGCAAACTGGCATCCAGGCGCAAAAACAATCGCGCGAAAACCCTTGGCCGGGACGCCTTCAACGCCGGTCTTGACCACAATCTTTTCGTCGTCCGGCTTGGCGATGCTGGAAGATTGCTGCACAGCAGGGTCGCCGCTCAGGAAGTAGCGCACCTGCACGTCCCTGGGTGAGACGGGGGGCGCCACTGCGATGGTAAAAACGTCACCGCTGGAACTAGTTTGGGCGGGGACGCAAAGTGGAAGAGACGCGAGGATGCCAACAACGGCAAAGGCGATCATTAAACGTGGTATACGCATGGGTCGTTCCTTCTTGCTTTACTTCTTACGTGACTCATTATCGCGCAAAGAAACGGGCCTGCCAAAGAATTTTTTATGCCTTAGTAAAGAGGGCCTGATTTGAAAGGAACACAGGAAGCTGCATCCTTCTCCCCAGAAATGAGACGAATGCCAAGAACTAACCGCCAATTGCTGATTTTACGCCAGGTTCAGCGCGCGCTTGAACGTTCCCCGTTCTTTCTGGATTTTCTCCTGCAGCAGCGTAATGGCATAGATCAACTGCTCAGGTCGCGGCGGGCAGCCGGGAACATAGATATCGACGGGGATCACCTGATTGACGCCCTGGACCAGCGCATAATTGTTGAACACGCCGCCGGAGGTCGCGCACGCGCCCATCGAAATCACCCACTTAGGCTCGGGCATCTGCTCCCAGAGCTGGCGGATTACCGGGGCCATCTTCTGTGAGACGCGTCCGGCAATAATCATCAGATCAGATTGGCGCGGTGAAGGACGAAACACTTCAGCGCCAAAGCGGGCAACATCAAAACGAGAAGCGCCCATGGCCATCATCTCAATGGCGCAGCAGGCCAGCCCAAACGTCATGGGCCAGATGGAACTTTTGCGCATCCAGTTGACCACGTTATCGAGCGAGGTAAGAATCACCCCCTGCGGCTGCTCGTTCCCAAACAAAACGTTCCTTACATGCTGGGCATCGTCAGGATTGCCGGCGGTATTCTCATAGCGCTTAGTGGACATTGCGCGCTCAACATCAGGATTGACCAGGTGATCGCTCATAACATCTCTATTTTAGATGGATACCGCAAGGAAGGCAAAAGACCGTAAAAGACAGGGGAAACCGCCACATTGAGATTTGAAATTTAAAATTTAAAATTTAAAATCTTTTGTAGATGAGCTCCCACGAAGCCCGAATCCTTGACCAGTTCACCCGCCAGGCGGTCCCCTTCGCGGCGGCTGCAGCGATCCGCAATGAAGAAGCCCTGAACCGCATTGTGCAATGGGCAAGCGCCGGTCCTGATGACACTGTCCTGGACGTTGCCTGCGGCCCCGGCCTTCTGGTTTGCGCCTTTGCCCGAGTGGTGAAGCACGCAACCGGAGTTGATATGACGCCGGCCATGCTGGAGCAGGCTAGCCAAATCCAGCGGGAAAAAGATCTCAAGAATGTAAGCTGGCAGCCCGGCAATGTCTATTCCCTTCCCTTCTCGCAAGCGCAGTTTTCCATTGTGAGCTCACGCTTCGCCTTTCATCATCTGCAGCACCCGCTCGCCGCGCTCAAAGAGATGACGCGCGTCTGCGAACCGGACGGCACGATCGTGGTAGCGGACATGTCGCCCCTTCCCGAAAAAGCCGCTGCCCTGAATGCCGCCGAGCTGCTGCGCGATCCTTCCCACGTGCGCGCCCTGCCTGTGGATGAACTGCGCGGTCTGTTCGAGCAAGCCGGCCTTGGTACTCCACAGGTGACTAGCTATCGCATGGAAGGCGAGCTGGAAGATCTGCTGGCCCGTTCTTTTCCCAATGCAGGCGACGCCGATCGTCTGCGCAAGATTTTTGCTGATTCCCTGGCCGGCGACGCGCTGGATCTGAACACGCGAAAAGAAAACGGGAAAATCTATTACAGCTTTCCCGTGGCGGTGCTGGTAGGAAGGAAGAGCAATTAGCTTCCCATGCGACTCGTGAATCCAGGTGCCACGTCTCATCATCAACATCTCCCATGCATGTTGCGGAAATCTGGCGGTATCCGGTTAAAAGCCTGAAAGGCGAGCAGCTCGCCGAAACTGAGATCACAAAGTTCGGCATTCCCGGTGATCGCCAGATCGCTATTGTGCGAGCCATCAATGGACGCTTTCTCACCTCTCGCGTGCGGCCGAAGTTGCTGGGCCTTCAGGGCAGCATCGATAGTGACGGCGTGCCAACGATCAACGGCCATCGCTGGGATTCCGCGGAAGCGCTGCAACTTGTGCTCGAAACCGCGGGTGAAGCTGTAACTATCCAGCAGATACCCGCGCCACAAGCCTTTGACGTGCTGCCCCTGCTGATTGCCACCGACGGCGCTGCGCGCTATCTCAACATCGACCATCGCCGCCTGCGTCCGAACATTCTCATCGCCGATGTGCCCGACCTCGAAGAGCGCAAGTGGCCGGGGCGCGTCATCGCCATCGCCAATGTGCGCATTCATATGGAAATGCTGCGCGACCGCTGTGTAATGACTACGTTTCATCCTGATACCCAGGAACAGGACCCCTCTGTGCTTCACCGCATTCTGCATCAACTGGATGGAACCACCGCGCTTGACAGCTCGGTGATTGCACCGGGAAAGATCCGCGTTGGCGACCAGGTTGAAATCGTCGAACGTTGAAATCGTCGAACGCTGAGCACTAGAGCGCTGACCGCTAGCCAAACTTCTTCATCTTTGACCATAGATCCCGCAGATCCACCTTCAGCTTTCGGCAAAGGAGAATGTCAAAATATTCATCGCGCCGGGCGTAAGGATGCTCCACGCGTCCCACGGCCTCCACGCTCTGAAAATGTTCGCGGTCGCCGCGGCCGTTACTGTTCAAAATAATCATGGTGCTGCCGTCATACTTTCCCGGCCCCCACATCCAGTAGCTATTGTGCTTGCTGATGGCCTGAGGCAAGCCGTACCGCGGACCATAGAAATCAACTGCCGCAGCCTCACCCCAGCCATTGGAGAAGATGGCCGTCCGTGCGCGCTCTTCCGGTGGAAGGCTGTTGTATACGCGCGCAACTTTCTCCACCATCTCCTGCCAGCCAAATTCATCGGCAAACCACTGCGGCAAAGGACCATTTTCCTGGTGCTCGATTTCCGGCGGCTGGAAGCCTAAAGTTTTTTCATAGCGTAGAAAGCCCTCTGGCGAGAGCACCGGCAGGGAAAATGGCAGGAGCAACGCACCCACCGCAATCACCATTGCGACGTAAATACTTCGCGCATAAGTGCCAATGCGGCGTCCCCGCCAGATGCGCTCGAAGCCAATCGCGCCGGCTGCAAACAACATGGGATAGATAGGTGCGACGTAATAATTCTTGGCTTTAAGCACGATGAACGCAGTCAGCAATACAACATAAGTCCAGCCGAGCAGGCGATAACGCGCCCTGCCGCTCTTGTCGTCTTCTCCGCCAGGATTCTTTTGCCCAAATCCGCCAGGATTCTTTCGCCCAAAGAACAACCAAACCAGACCTCCAACCCATAGCGGAAAAAGGACCGGGTTCATAATCATGGCCTGGTCGGCGATGAAAGCCACCGGACTGCGTACCACATCGCGGTTGGTCATGCGGATATTGTGGATCAGTTCAAGGAAGGGGAAATGATAGCGCACCTGCCACAGCAGGTTCGGCAAAGCAATCACCGCGCAAGCCAGGACGCCCAGCCATAGATAACGGCTCTTCAGAAAATGGCGATGCGGCGTGAGCGCGACTCCCACCAGCAGCCCGAGAAGCAAAAAAGCAATGGAATACTTATTCTGAAAACCCAGTCCAGCCAGCACGCCAAACCAAAGCCAGTAGCGTGCATCCTGGGTATTGACGGCCCGAATCACAAGCCACACACAACTCATCCAGATCAGGTGTTCAAAAACATTGTCGGTCAGCCACTCATGACCTACCAGATAGATAGGCACCACCACCACGGCAAGAGCGGCCATTGCCTGGGCAAAGCGGCCTCCGCCCATTTCACGCGCCATTTTGCCGGTGAGCCAGACGAGCGCCGCGCCGGCAAGGATCGGCAGCAAGCGCACTCCCAGCGGTGAATCACCCAGCACGTTTCGTGACAGCCACGCAATCCACACGGTCAGCGGCGGATGGTCAACATATCCCCAAGCCATGTGACGCGAACAGGCCAGGTAATACATCTCGTCGCGAAAGATGCCGTAACGCCCCACCGTCAGCAGATGCAGGAGCAGCTTAACGGCAACAATATACAGGACGAGCGCCGGGCCGGAGGTGAAGCGGCTGTGCGGCGTGCCAGCATTGCTCGAATTTTGCGTCGGAGTGATCATGGCTTTTGTCACGCTGCTTTGCAGTCAACCACGATCAGCGTCAAATCGTCGTGCTGTTCTTTAGTGGTGTTTCCGCACCATTCGGCAATCCGCGTGACCAGCGCATCGCAAAATTCCTGCGCCGTCTGTTCCGCATGCTGGGCCAGAAAAGCCTTGAAGTGCTCCATGCCGAACTCTTCTCCGGACGGGCTGGGTGCTTCCGCAATGCCGTCAGTGTACAGAACAAACCGGTCGCCCGGCGCCAGGGCGGCGGTCTTGCTCTTGTACGCGCCTTCGGGAAATATTCCCAGCATCAGGCCGTTCTCTTCCATGGTTTCAACTTTCTTCTCCCGCTCGCGCCACACCAGCAGCGGGGGATGTCCCGCCCCGGCATAGGCCAGTTCGCCGCGTCCTGGATTGAGATATAGATAGCCGGCGGTCACAAACTGTCCTTGAAGATTGCCGCATAGTATCGAATTAAGCCCAGTGAGCACGCGCGCCGGATCGTCCGCCCAATCGCCTTGCGCTCGGATCGCCACTTTCACCATCGAGGCCGACAAAGCTGCCGGTACGCCATGCCCGGATACATCCGCGATCAACACTCCCAAGCCTCCGTCTTTGGGCAGGAAGTCGTAAAAATCTCCCGCCACTGAACTGGCAGGGACATACCGGCTGGCCGTGGCGAGTCCGGGTACGGTAAAGTTTTTCTCCGGCAACAGCCCAGCCTGTATCTCGCGGGCGATTTCCATCTCTTTATTCAGTGAGAGCAAACGTTCTTCATTGCGCTGCGTCCGGCCGGCCGTAACATACCCCAGAGAGCCCAGGAAAAAAGCAAACCCGATAAATTCCAGGTCAGAACGCCCCGGAATAACCGCGGTGCTGGCAAGATTTGTGTAAATCACAAACAAGCAAAACACAAGAATTCCAACGCGCAGAATTCTCTGGTCACGGCTGGCCGACCGGAAGGGTATAAACAACATGGCCAGCAACACAGGCATCGCGGCCAGGGACATGACGTTGATGGCCGTCTGGACTACTTTATCGCGGCCAAGCAGAAGATTGACGAAGCCGAATACAGCCACCGCACCGAATGCGCCGATGACCCACCAGGAGAACCTCCTCCACAGCGGCGCAACCGTCTCTACGAAAAAAAGGACGAAAGGGATTGCGACCAGGAGAGAAATCAGGAGGTCAAGCCAGTGCCATCGGTCGTGTTGGTACCCGGCTGAGCCATTGATAAACAGCCGCACCCCATACAGCGAGGCCCCCGATCCGAAGTAGAGGAGCGAATAGTCTTTCCGGTTCAGGCGGGCAAGGAAAAGCAGGCAGGCCGCAGCCCCCGCGGCCGCGATCAGGACGCCAAAGAGCATCCGCAACAAATCGATGGCAGAAAAAATCGGAGCTGGGTTAGACATCCGTTTTGTGTCAACTCCTCGAGTATGACGAACTCAGGCCGCGCT
>DATBCN010000298.1:0-5623 GCA_036270475.1 Candidatus Angelobacter sp.
GAATCCAAACTTCAACAGTGATCTCTTGCCCGTTGACCTGACTCGTGGAGGCAGCCTGTTTCCCTTTAATGGCCATACGGACATTAAGCTGCTTTCTATGTATCTGCAGGATGCGATCTCGACAGGACCCTGGACTTTCAATTTGGGTCTTCGCGGCGATATTTACCACGGCTTTGTTTCTCACTCTGAAGCCGATCCACGACTGGGCATTGCTTACAACATCAAGAAAACAAATACCGTCCTGCGTGTTTCGTATGCGCGCATGCTGGAAACTCCATTTAACGAGAATCTCATCCTTTCCGACACCGGATGCGCAAATCCCATGCTGAATGGAATTCTGCCCTGTGTGGCCAACGCTGCCACTCCCTTCTCTCCCGGATGGCGCAATGAATTCCACGCCGGCCTGCAGCAGGCATTCGGAAAATACCTGGTATTCTCCGGAGAATATATCTGGAAATACACCCATAACGCCTACGACTTTGGGGTCTTTGGAGCGACGCCGCTTACGTTTCCGATTGAATGGCACAATTCCAAGATTCCCGGCGTTGCCGGGCGCGTGAGTGTGCCAAACTTCCATGGCCTTACTGCGCTTTTCGTTTTCTCCAGTGTGCAAGCTCGTTTCTTTACGCCGCAGATCGGCGGCGCAGGCGCAGCTCCTGCAGCTGTGGGAGCCTTCCGCATCGATCATGACGAAAAGTTCAATGAAACCACGCACTTGCAGTATCAGATCGGCAAGCGTGGCCCCTGGGTCGGCTTCAACTGGCGGTATGATAGCGGGCTGGTGGCTGGCGCAGTCCCGTTCGCTGCCGATACCACGACGCCCGTCGACCTGACAGGCCTAACAGCAGACCAACAGATACAGGCGGGACTTTTCTGCGGCGGCGTCTTCCCCACGCTGAGCGCACCACTGACCACCTGCGCCCCTTCACAATACGGGTCAACGCGAATTTCTATTCCAGCGCCTGGAACCCAGAACGCCGACCACAACCCGGCGCGAATCTCTCCTCGCAGTCTTTTCGATTTGGCGGTTGGACATGACAACCTGTTCCATGGTGATCGATACAAGTGGAGCTTGCAGGGAAGCGTTATCAATTTGACCAACAAGACTGCGCTCTATAACTTTCTTTCTACCTTCACGGGAACCCATTTTGTCACGCCACGATCCTACTCGGCGGAACTGGGCTTCCACTTTTAACAAATTTTGTGCAAATGACTTGCCGGATGGAGCGGACTTAACCTTCCGCTCCATCCGGCACTGTCTTGATTGATTGCGAATCGCCGGGGGATTGAGAGTTTTATTGCGCCAGCGGTTTCGCGTGTCTTCATTTTCCCATGACGCATGGTTGCGGAGAATGTATGACAGCACTGAAGAAACATTCCAGATACACTGGCGGTCTTAGCCGTCGCGAAAAGATCCAGGTTCTGGTCTTTTTCCTTGTGCTCATTCTCGCAATTCTCTACGGCATGTATCTCGGAGCCTGGTCATTGCACCGGGAAGAAGAAATGTCGCCCGAACATTCTTCAACAAAATAATTAGCGGTCCGGAGCGGCGGAACGCGAAGCCGGTTATTGACCTTTCGGCCGGCAGATTTAAGCCTCGCGTTTCAGATAAACTTTATATGTGCCAATCGGAGCCAGTTCGGAAGTGACCCAGGACTTCGCTGCGCTGGTCCGTTCAGACATTGACGACGAGCGCATTGACCTGCTGCGAGCAGCCTTGTCCTTTGCCCGCATTGAAGATCCCCAGCTTGATATTGAGCATTACGTGCGCCGCGTTGACGCGCTGGCCAAGCGCGTTGCGGCCAATATCCAGGACCCTGACGATCCCGTACAGATGATCGCCGCCATGAATGAAGTCCTCTTCCAGGAAGAGGCGTTCCGGGGAAACTCCGAGGATTATTACAGTCCGCGCAACTCTTTTCTTCAGCATGTGCTTGACCGCCAGTTGGGCATTCCTATTTCTCTGGCGCTGGTATATATGGAAGTGGCGCGGCGGATCGGGTTCCTGCTCTATGGCGTGGGCATGCCCGGACATTTTCTGCTCAAGCACTATGACGTGGACGGCCATGCCATCCTGATTGACGCATTTGAGCGCGGGTCCATCGTTACCGAAGAAGATTGCCGCCGCAAGCTCGACAGCATTTATTCCGGCCAGGTGGCACTGCAGCCGGAATTTCTCCTTGCCGTCACGCGGCGGCAGATGCTTACGCGCATGCTCAACAACCTGCGCTCCGTCTATCTTTCCCAGCGCGACTTCCGCCGCGCCGTCCAGGTGGTGGACCTGATTCTGGTGATCTATCCGCGCTCGCCCGAGGACGTGAAACAGCGCGCCGTGCTGCGTTACAACCTTGACGATTATCGCGGAGCGCTCAACGATTTTGAGGAGTACGTAAAAATGTCGCCGGACGCGTCTGACGCGGAAGAGATCAAGCAGACCGCGCTGTCATTGCGTCGGTCAATGGCGATGATGAACTGAGCTTTTCATCCCGAGCAGAGTGAGGGAACCCTATAGTTTCAGCAATCTTGAGGAACACTCCAGCCGAAGTCCCAAGTCGCTCTTCAACCCCTTCAGGATTCATTCAGAACCGAAACGAGTAACGAGGTCATAGGGTTCCCTCGCTACGCTCGGGGATAAAAAACAAAGGTTTTATTTCGGCTGTGGGTTCTGCGCGCTTCCACCATTCGCAGGCGACATCTCAGTCAGCTCGCTGATGAGCTTTTGTTCCTGATCGGAAAACGTGCTGCGGAAGCGGTCTGACTGAATCACTTGCTGGCGCTCCGGTGCGGGCATTTGCCGTAGGTGCCGGACAGCCTTATGCACGGCCACCTGGCGCTCTGGAGGCAATCCCTGGAGCTGCTGGTTGGCGTCGCGCAACTGCTGCCGCTGCTGCGGCGTAAGTTTCGAAAGAAATTCCATGCGCTGCAGCGCCTGGGTGCGCTTTTCCGGCGGCAGGTTATTAAATTTCGTCAGGCGATCGCGCAAGGCATTCTGCTTCTCCGGCGGAAGCTTTTTGAATGCCGGTTCGCTTTCCAAAAGCTTCAATTGCTGGTCAGGCGGAAGGTTTTTGTGGGCCGCAAGCCAATCGCCCATCTTGCGTCCGGCTTTTTGGCCGGGACGGTTGGCGTTGTTGGCGCTCTTCTGCTGCGCGGGAGCGGCCTGCAAAAGGGCGACATGCCGCGTGCCACTGGTGTTTACGCGCGAGGGAACATTCAGGGTGATTAACCCTGCCAGCACAAATACCGAAACTACCTTGGGCCCAATCAGCATTGCTCCCCCGAGCAAAAAGATTCAAAGATGCGGGGAAAAACTTACGGCTCCGCTACATCATCAGAAGGACCACCGTTAAGCTCGTTGATCAGGTCTGTATCGATGATCAAGTCGTGGTTCTTGTCCAATGACTCAATGTCCGCCACAGCGTCATTCGCGCCACTCTCCGGCGGCTGAGTTCCAACCATGAGCCGGTACAGCAGTCCGCCTGTTGCCAGCACGGTTGCCAGCGAAACAGCCAGCACCGGACGGCGCAGCCAGGCCACCCAATTTGCCGCTGGCGCCTTCTCCCGTTCTTCCTTCACATGCGCCCGCAGGCGCGTAAGAAAGTAAGGAGAAGGTTCCGGCGCTTCCCATTCATCCAGCACGGCCATGGTCTTGCGCATGGAGGCAAGTTCCTCCGTGCAGGCGCCGCACTGGCTGAGGTGAGTTGTTGCCTGAGGGTCGGCCGGACCATCGGTGAGCAACTCGATCAAATTTTCCCGAACATCATTGCAGTTCATACAAATTCCTTGAGCCGTTCGCGCAGCACTTCATAGGCGCGGAACAACAGAGACTTGGTGGCGGACTCACTCAATTTCAATACTTCGGCAATTTCGCGATAATCCATCCCCTGATATTTATGCATTAACACGGCGGCGCGCTGTTTTTCCGGCAGCGCCATTACGTGTTTCTTGATGGCCTGGAGCCGCTCCCGGCGCAGAATGTTCTGTTCCACATTCAGCGTTGGGTCGGCCACATCCAAGGTCGTTCCGGATTCCTCGTCCGGCTCGTCCAGGCTTACCACCTTGCCGCTGCGTTCGACCTTATGGTCGCGCGCGTGGTTCACGGCCAGGTTGGTGGCAATGCGATAGAGCCAGGTGGTGAACTTGGCTTCCGCCGCATAGGTCTTGCGTGAGCGGTAAACGCGCAAAAACACTTCCTGCGCCAGCTCTTCCGCCAGCGCCTGATTGCGGCACATACGGTACATAAAAGCGATCATGGGCCGGTGATACTTGGTTACGAGATACTCGTAAGCCCCGTTATCATCGGTGCCCGCGCGGAGCATTACCTCCGCGTCGCTAAGCGAATCATAAGGAACGTGGCTTGCTGCCATCTCCGCAACACCCTGCATCCTGCCGGTAGCTGTGGGCATGAACAACCCCGATTTTAAGGCCACGCTGCTCACACCCCCTTAAACCCTTTGGCAACCAAAAAGTTGCGGGGTTCAGGCGGGCCCGGCAGGGACCCCCGACAACAGAGTCTATTCTATGTTGCCCCCTGTCCGCATCTGTAAGTTTATGTGAAGTTGCGTCCCGTCCCGGCAGGGAGACAGTGGCCAAAGCCTTCTGTTAGAATGGTTTCACCCGAACGCAAGCACACCCAGCGAATCGGGCGCTTAACTCAGCGGTAGAGTGCCATCTTCACACGGTGGAAGTCATAGGTTCGAATCCTATAGCGCCCACCACTCATCAGAATTCTTACGGGTTGCCAGGGATTGTTGCTGGAATTCTGCGGGTGGAGGAATAAGTTTTTGCTTGCGCCGGGACTTGTTCGTGGTAACATCACGGATGTCTTCAGTAGCCGCCCGTTCCGGTGCGACGTTTCGCGCAAACAAGATTTTTTAGACTAAAGCGCTGATAGAACGAAGATTTTCCGAAACTTAGACGATTGACCTCCAACCAGACCCTGAGAAATTTGCACATACCAGGTCACCACGTTTGGAAGTCCGGCGGATTAGACCAAACTCACAGGTATACGAATGAATGAAGGATTGAACCAGCCGCAGAACCAGCGCAATCGCAAATCGCGGCGACGCAAACGCAACTTTGGCAGCCAGAACCAGGGCCAAAATGGTCCCGGCAACAACAATCAGGGACGGCCCGGCGGACAAAACCGCCAGAACCGTAATAATCGCGGTCCCCGCCGCGGCGGCGGTGGAGGCGGTCCGGCTTTTGTCGGCCCCATGGACCACAGCTATCGCAATCAGGGGAACGGCGCTGGAGTGCAGGGAGCACGGTTCCATAATGGCGCTCAGGCCACTCCCAACATGGAACCGCTCACCCAGCGTGTGGATGCTCCAACCCGCATCTTCGCATTTGTGGATGATCTCTTCTTCGTCGCAAAAATCCAGGAAGTCTCCCGCAAGCTGAACGTGAAGGTGGAGTTTGTAAAGACGGACAAGGACATTGCGGAGAAGACGGGGAACGTTGAGGAAAAGCCGTCACTGATTATCGTTGACTTGAACAGCAACGGAATCAAGCCGCTGCCGGTGATTACCAAGATGCGCTCCAAATACAAGAAAGCCACATCGATTGTGGGCTTCGTTTCCCATGTTCAGGGCGATCTCAAGGTCAAGGCGCAGGAAGCCGGATG
>DATBCN010000299.1:0-2261 GCA_036270475.1 Candidatus Angelobacter sp.
ACCTTGGCGATCACGTCCTGCATGATTTTGTAATTGGTGTTGAGTAGATCGTCTCGGCTCATGCCTGGTTTACGCGCGATTCCAGCCGTAATCACAACAATGTCAGAGTTCGCGGTATCGGCATAATCATTGGTGCCCAGCACAAACGAATCGCGTTTTTCAACGGGCATGGCTTCCAGCAGATCAAGCCCTTTGCCTTGCGGTACGCCGTCAAGCACGTCAATCAACACCACATTGCCCAGCTCTTTTGACGCAACCCAGTGGGCCGCCGTCGCGCCCACGTTCCCTGCACCTACGATAGTTATCTTTTTACGCATGCAAATCCCTTCCTGAATTTTTGCTGATGTTTACACCGCTGTTTTCTTGCGCCGGTCCACCATGTTTTCAATCATGTGCGTGGCAAACTCGCTGGTCTTCACTTTGGTTGAGCCCGGCAGAAGGCGTTCAAAATCGTAAGTCACAAATTTCTGCTGGATCGTGGCTTCCAAGGATGTCTCAATCAACCGCGCCGCCTCCGGCCATCCCATATGGTCAAGCATCATTACGCCAGACAGAATGACCGATCCCGGGTTGATCACATCTTTGTCCGCGTATTTGGGAGCGGTGCCGTGGGTGGCTTCAAACACTGCATGCTGGTCGCCCACGTTGGCGCCAGGAGCAATACCAAGGCCGCCGACCTGAGCGGCGCAGGCATCAGAAATATAGTCGCCATTGAGGTTCGGCGTGGCCAGAATGTCATATTCCGCCGGACGGATAATCACCTGCTGGAAGATGGAATCGGCAATGCGGTCATTGACCATGATCTTCTTTTTCCACGCGCCGTTGCCGTGCGACTTGCCGATGGAATCAAGTACGCTTTTGATTTCCGCGTAAAGCTCTTGCTTAAAGCTTTCCGGAGCAAAATCCAGGCCTGGTTCGATCATGGCGGCATTATGCTCCACCGTCAGGTTAGGGCTTTTGTCTTTATTGTCCAGTATCCAGCTTTCGCGCTCGGTCACAATCTGGTCGCGGAACTCATCGCGAGCCACTTCATAACCCCATTCACGGAAAGCGCCCTCGGTAAATTTCTGGATGTTGCCTTTGTGGACCAGGGTGACGGAGCGCCGCTTGTGCGTAACGGCGTGCTGGATGGCCATGCGCACCAGTCGCTTGGTGCCGGTAATGGAGATGGGCTTGATGCCGATGCCGGAGTCTTCGCGGATGCGCTTCTTTGTCCCGGCAAGCATGGTGTTGTTGAGAAAATCCAGCAGCTTTTTGACTTCAGGAGTTCCCTGCTTCCACTCGATCCCGGCGTAAACGTCCTCAGTATTTTCGCGGAAGATGATGACATTGAGCTGATCAGGATGCTTTACCGGCGAAGGCACACCGGAGTAATAACGTACCGGACGAATGCAGGAATAAAGGTCCATGATCTGCCGCAAAGCCACGTTCAAAGAACGAATGCCGCCGCCAATGGGCGTGGTGAGCGGCCCCTTAATGGAAACATGGAGGTCGCGCGCCGCATCCACCGAGCCTTGCGGCAGCCAGTCATTGAACTTTGTATACGCCTTTTCACCGGCAAAGATTTCATACCAGTGGATTTTGCGCTTGCCGCCGTAGGCTTTTTCCACGGCGCCATCGAATACGCGCACTGACGCGGCCCATATGTCGCGCCCCGTGCCATCGCCTTCAATGTAAGGAATAATCGGATTATCAGGAACCTGCAGCTTGCCGCCGGCAAAAGTAATAGGGCTGCCGCCCGCGGGCAGCGGAACTCCGTTGTATGAAGACGCCATGCTTCCTCCCCGAAATACATACACTATGCAAACCTTTTAAGTTAACATCGCAGCGGAGATGGCGCAAACGCGGTGACCAGAACCACAGCACCAGATAAGCTGTTTCCAATTCTCTGAAAGCGAGCAACTCTTAATGCGCTTAAAACAAATTGTCATCACGCTGTTCCTGTGTTCGATTATTACCGTAAGCGCACGCGCCGCGGACGGCCCGTATCTCTACAAGGTGAGCCTGGTGCAGGCAGCCCCGGGAAAGCTGCTGGAGTTGATTGACCTCTATAAAGCACGGGCAGCGGAATTGAAACAGGCGGGCGATGAAGCCCCGCTTTGGATGCGCCACAGCCAGGGAGACCACTGGGACTTGATGATTCTCTTCCCGGTCGGCAGCTATGCTGAGTATTACCGGCCCGAACGGATCAGCAAGCGCAAGACAAGCCAGATCGAGAAGCTGGATGACAAATTCAAAGAGAACATTGCCTGGCAGGAAGA
>DATBCN010000300.1:0-3305 GCA_036270475.1 Candidatus Angelobacter sp.
ATCAGTACGGGCGCCGGTTACGCCTTCATGAGAGAACTCTTCAAGAGCGGCCTTTAGGATGGCGGCGCGGGTTTTTTCCGGCTCGCCACGGGAGCCTGACTTGCCGGATTTGATGGCGGAAGGCATTTAATTAACTGTTTATTTAATTATTGAAGAAAAGCTGGAATGAGTCAAATCTTGAAATATATTCGGCTTACACGCCTACTCTCTGGGCCACGGACACAGTGAAAATTCCCCAGTCATCGATTCGTTGGTCTATCTTTCGAAACCCGGCTGCTTCGACCAATTGGTCTATTTCCGCCTGTGTTCGTCTCCGCATGATCCAGGGGCGGAAATTGCGATGGCTGGGAAGCGTTCGCGCGATCATTTCAAGCTGAGGATGAAAGGGCTGCCCGGTGTACACCAGGAAACCACCGGCCTCGATAGCATTGGCCAGACCTGAAAGCGACTCGCTTACGGGGTCGTTGCTGGGGAACAGTTCATAAAGACCTGAAACTACGGCCAGCGTTGGGCGGGGCTGGAGCTTTGCAAGCGACTCGCGGTCGAAAGCATCTCCAGTTTCAAAGCGCACAGTGTGCTCCAGTTTTTTTTCCTGTGCCAGCGCCAGACCGCGTTGTACGTTCGTCTCGCAAAGGTCACGCAATAGGACATCTTGTGTTTCAGCGGCACCTCGTTCCAGAGCTTCAAGCACATAGCGGCCGTGGCCGGCGGCAATGTCCAGCAGGCGGACAGGCATGCCCATGGTGTGCAGCCTCATCATGGAATCAAGCAATGCTTGCACCAGATTTTCCTTACGCTGCCGGATGCCTTTCCAGCCAATCGCATTGATATAAATCCGGTCCACCAGACGGCGGATAGGGGTGACGCCGGACGCGCGATTGCGGTACACGTAGTCTAAAGTGCTGCCTGAATCAAAACCTCTTTCGAACCCAAGGCGTATCCCGCGAGAAAACATGCTCCCTATTTTCATGCCAATCTTGACCAGGCCAAAGACAAGCCTTTTGCTGGAGAACAGGGGCAATGGGCGGCTCAAAGTATCAAATTCGCTCTTGGTGTAACCAATCTTGTCAGCGTCAAGCAGCCCCGGCTGTTGGCAAGGGGTGGCAAACGCCGACAGAACAAAGTTCCGCACCTTCTCCAAAGCTAACCGACGGTCTTGTTCTCCGAGAATGTCATGGTAAAAATGGCGGAAATGGTGCTTTTCCTTCACCATCGTCCCCAGACGCTCAAAGAATTCAGCTTGTGGCCTGGTATGGACGACCCAATCCCGGCCCGAGATGAGTAACTGGGTTGGGATTGAAATCGCCTGGGCATCGGCGATAATACGCGCGCTTGTGCGATAAAGACCGAGCAGCAAATCAACAGAGATGGGCCGTTGGATCAAGGGATCGGTCTTGTAGGAGGCAATGCGCTCCGGATCATGCGTGAGGATCCGGGGCTTAACATAGGAGTTGATATGAAAATTTCCGCGCAGACGATGGAAGAAGCCTAGCGCGGGATAAGCAAATGGAGCGTAGAGCTTGATCTTGAACGCAGGCGCACTTAGGACCATACAACGAATTCGAGGCGCATAGTCATGCACCCAGGCCGCCGCTAAAACGCCCCCCACGCTTTGGCCAATCATTGCAATGCTCTCCGACGGGATGCAGTACGTGGCAGAAACATGGCGGACGAAATCGTCAAGATCTTTCACGAGTGTTCCAAAACTATGTGGGTCATCGATGAGAGATGCTGACTGTCCATGGCCGCGGGCATCCCAGGCAAACATGGCAAAGCCAGGGAGGTTGAGTTCTTCCACAATGTGTTGCACTCGTCCAGAGTGCTCGTGCCCGCGATGCAGAAGGATGATTGCCGGGCCAACCGGGGCATTCACGGCGGGCCAATAACGATAGAACAATCTGGTCCCATTCGCTGTTTCGAAATAGCGCTCATGCGGCGCGCGCGTTTTTGCTGGAGAAGCGAGATTCAAAGAGATGCCTGAATCATTTCTGGCTTTGGCTATCGGCATAAAAAAACTGAAAAAACTGAAAAAACTGTTTCGCATGAGAGTTCTCCCTTGCGGACAACCTAGCGTGCCTTATTCGCGGAGAGCAAGCGGCAAGCCATGGCACCGGGGATATGCCGCTGATTGTCGCTGTTTGTAATGGTTTCAGGAACGCAAGCACGGAGTTTGTTAAAATAAGGGGTTTGCCCTTCTTATCTCGCCATGCTTAGGAATTGAATGTCTGAAACCATGCTTGCCGTAGTTAAACCGGAACCGGCTCCGGGAGCGGACGTGCGCCAGATGCCTGTCCCACAGATTGGCCCGGATGATGTTTTGGTGAAAGTGAAGGTCGCGTCCGTCTGCGGCACCGATCTCCACATCTATAACTGGGACCAGTGGGCGCAGAACCGCATCAAACCGCCGTTGATACCGGGGCATGAATTCTGCGGGCACGTGGTGGCCATCGGCAAGAACGTAACGGCGGTGAAGGAAGGCGACTTTGTCTCCGCGGAGATGCACGTGGCTTGCGGCAAGTGCTATCAGTGCCGCACCGGAGAAGCCCACATCTGCCAGCATGTGAAGATCATCGGCGTGGACGCCAACGGCGCGTTTGCCGAGTTCGTGAAGATACCGGAAACAAATATCTGGAAGATCGATCCCGGTATTCCGGCGGACTATGCCAGCGTGCTTGATCCGCTGGGCAACGCCGTACACACAGTGCTGGCGGGCGAGATTGCCGCAAAGACGGTGGCGGTGATCGGCTGCGGACCGATTGGCTTGTTTTGTATTGCCGTGGCGCGGGCCTGCGGCGCGAGCGAAGTGTTTGCGCTGGAGATCAACGACCATCGGCGCAAGCTGGCGGCAAAAATGAGGGCCGACCATGTGCTCAATCCCGCAAAAGACAACGTCTATGAGCAGGTGATGAGCGCCACGGGCGGCACCGGCGTGGATGTGATCCTGGAAATGTCCGGCCATCCGGACGCGATTCGGCAGGGATTTAAGATTTTGCGGCTGGGTGGACGCGCCTAATTACTGGGAATTCCTTCCAAGCCAATGGAACTCAACTTGGCGACGGATATTATTTTTAAAGGCGCGCAGGTGCAGGGCATCAACGGCCGGCTGATGTACAAGACCTGGTACCAGATGAACGCGCTGCTTAAGGCCGGCAAACTGGACCTTGATCCTGTAATTACCGACCGCATGCCGATGGCCGATTTCAGCAAAGGCATGGACCGTCTCCGAACGGGCGAGGCGAGCAAGATTTTGTTGTATCCGAATGGAGCAGTTAGCAAATAGCAATTACCTTTGCCAATTGCTAATT
>DATBCN010000301.1:0-5361 GCA_036270475.1 Candidatus Angelobacter sp.
CTCTGTGGTAAATGGTTTTGGTTCAGTGCCGGCCTGCGGCCGGGTGCCCCATCCTTTCGCGCTGTTTGCGAAACGGTGGGAATTGCAATAGTCCGCACGCCATCCAAATTGCACCGCTTCATTCATTGCCTGCAATTGGTAGATAATATCCTTCGTATCTGCAAACAAATTGGAGATGGCCCATGCAAATCAAAGATCACGTCTTCCTCGTAACCGGCGCATCATCTGGAATCGGATTGTCAACGGCACTCGCTCTTTCGGAGCGTGGCGCCAAAGTAGCGCTGCTGGCTCGCAGTAAAGAATCTCTTGAAGAACTCTCCGCACGGCTCCCCGGCAGCCTGCCCATCATCGCCGATATGACGGACTTTAAAGCCGTGCGGCAAGCGGTGCAGAAAGTCCATCAGCATTACGGACGCATGGATGGCCTCATCAATAACGCTGGACGCAGTTATGCCGCGGCAGTGGAAGAGATTGACCCTGAGTTATTTGATGAAATCTTCCATCTCAATGTTCTTGGGCCCATCGTTGCCATGCAGGCTGTGATTCCCCTCATGCGCGCACAGGGCGCTGGAAGCATTGTGAATGTGAACTCCGGAACGGCCTTCATGACCATTCCTCAATACAGCGTCTATTCTGCTTCCAAGCGGGCGCTTCTTGGCTTCAGCCTTACCGCTCGGGCGGAGCTGGAAAAGGACAAGATCGTCGTGAGTGAAGTCTATCCGTTTATTACTGCAACCAATTTTGGAAAGAACCGGATGGGCAATCCCGCGGGTGGCGGCCCGGCTTCCACCTATGCCTCTGGTGACACGCCGGAATTTGTGGCCAATATCATTCTGCAAGCCATTGAAGAAGGGCAGGCCCAATATTTTGCCAATGATCGCTTAAAGCAGATGGCAGGCGCGTAAGCAAATCATCAATTCAAGACAGCGCTGGGCGGCGCACCATCGCTTCAAACTATCACGCTGAGCATCGCGCGAGCTGAGCTGTGCGATGCGAGAGCAAGTCGAAGCATCCCGGGAATGATAGGTTCTTATACCCAGACTCAGGGAGTTCTACCCTGATTTGATTTTGCCCGCTTCGTGGACCATTGCGCGGGATGAAACATGCCGCTTTAGTATTCACAATCTTTTAGCAAGATGCTCAGCGCCGATAGGCGACGACGCGCCACAGCAAGTAACTTCAATCTCATCACGGATGATACCGATTACAAATGGTTGTGTTGAGATTTCTTGATCCGTGTAAATCAGTGCTATCCGCGTTTATCAGCGGTAAGGTTTTCTCTACCATTTCACAATCGCAACAAATGACTTGGCATCCAGACTCGCCCCGCCGACCAGTGCGCCATCAATCTCCGGGTGCGACATAAGCACGTTGGCATTGTCCGGCTTGACGCTTCCGCCATAGAGAATACGCAGCTGCGATGCCACGCCCTCGCCAAAAGCCTCTTTTGCTTCGGCGCGGATCACGCGATGCGCTTCGCCGGCCAGCTCTGGTGTTGCCGTCCTGCCCGTGCCGATGGCCCAGACCGGCTCATACGCAATCACCATGGGAACGGCTGCGCTGCTGGAAACTTCACGGAAGGCGACGCTGCATTGGCGCCGCAAAACATCGTCAGTAACTCCGGCTTCGCGTTCCGCAAGCACTTCACCCACGCAGACGATTGGCTTCAACCCTGCGGCCAATGCGGCACGCAGCTTGCGGTTGACCGTGTCATCGGTTTCACCAAAATACTGCCGCCGCTCTGAGTGCCCGATGATGACATGCGAACATCCCGCGGCGTGCAGCATGTGCGCCGAGATTGCGCCGGTGTATGCGCCTTCTTTTTCCCAGAACATGTCCTGGCCGCCCACACGGATGTGCGTGCCTTTTGCGGCTTCAACAACGGCTGGGATGGCGAGAAACGGCGGGCACAGAACGACCTCATCGCGCGTATGCTCCCAGAGATGCGGCAACAGCGCCGATACAAACGCCTGCGCTTCTTCCGGCGTCTTGTGCATCTTCCAGTTGGCGGCGATCAGTTTTTTTCTCATGCGGTGCCGGCTTCAGCCTTGATCTGGTAATGAGGGAAGTCGCGGCCCAGTTTTTCCGCCGCCGCGGCGTAGGCATTGTAGGTGCGCTCGTCGAACAAAACAAAGCGGACCCGTTTGACTGATTTAGGTTCATGCAGCAGATCGGCAATGGCCCGCAGTGCAATTTGCGCGGCAGCCTCCACCGGATATCCGTAAGCGCCGGTAGAAACAGAAGGGAAGCTTACGCTGGTGCAGTATTTGAGATTTGCCTGCTCCATGGAATGGCAGTAGCAGCTTTCCAGGATCTGTGGCTCGTTGACTTTGCCGCCCTGCCAAACCGGGCCGACAGTATGAATCACATACTGCGCTTTCAGTTGAGCGCCGGAAGTTATAACGGCTTGTCCGGCCGGCAAAGCGCCCCGCTGTTCACGGATCTTTTTGCATTCGGCCAGAAGCGCCGGCCCCGCGGCTTTATGGATTGCGCCGTCCACGCCGCCTCCGCCAAGCAGGGAAGAGTTGGCCGCGTTTACGATAGCGTCCGTGGTTTCATGGGTAATATCGCCCATCACCAACTCAAGGGTGGCGCTGGGACCAATCCGGTATTGGAGCGTTGCGGGCATTCTACTTGTCAGTGAGCGCTTCCACGCCGGGCAGTTTCTTGCCTTCCAGAAATTCGAGCGATGCGCCGCCGCCGGTGGAAATATGCGTGATCTTGTCGGCCAATCCGGATTGATGCACAGCGGCAACGGAATCTCCGCCGCCCACAATGGAGATCGCCTTGCGATTCGCGGCAATGGCCTCGGCAATTTTCATGGTGCCGCGCGCGAACGGCGCAACTTCAAAGACGCCCATCGGGCCGTTCCAGACAATCGTTTTTGCCGAGGCTATTTCTTTGCTGAATGCCGCAATCGTTTCCGGCCCGATGTCCAGCCCCATCAGGTCGTCCGGAATGCCTTGCGCGGTTTTTACGGTCTGGGTTTTGGCGGAAGCGTCAATCTTTTCCGCCACCACGTTGTCCGCTGGCAACAACAGGCGCACATTCTTGCTTTGTGCATCCTGCAAAAGAGATTTGGCCAGTTCGATTTTGTCTTCTTCCACCAGGGATTTTCCCACGCGCTTGCCCTGGGCCTTAAGGAAGGTATACGCCATGGCCCCGCCAATCAGCAGTGCGTTGAGCTTGGTAAGCAGGTTGCGGATGACGTCAATCTTGTCGGAAACCTTGGCCCCGCCGATGATGGCCACAAAAGGCTTCTCCGGGTTGGTGGTGGCCTTGCCCAGATATTCCAGCTCTTTCTGCATCAGCAGGCCGGCGGCAGCTTTGCCAACAAATTTGGTGACGCCCGCCGTGGAGGCGTGGGCGCGATGCGCCGAACCAAAAGCATCATTCACATATAGATCAGCCAGTGCGGCCAGCTTGCGGGAAAAGCCTTCATCGTTGGCTTCCTCTTCCGCATGGAAGCGCAGATTTTCCAGCAGCAGAGTTTGGCCTTTTTCCAGCTTGTGGGCCATTTCTTCCGCGCCCAGGCCAATGCAGTCCGGCGCAAAGCCGACGTTGCAACTGCGTCCCAGTTGTTCATCCAACAGCATGCGCAGGCGCTCTGCCGCTGGCTTCAAGCTCATCTTGGCGTTGAATTTTCCCTTAGGACGTCCCAGATGTGATGCCAGAATCAGCCGCGCCCCCTTGCGCAGCGCATATTCGATTGTCGGCAGCGTCTCGCGGATGCGCGTGTCGTCAGAAACGCGGCCATCTTCCGTAAGCGGGACGTTAAAGTCCACGCGCATGAAAACACGGTGTCCTTCAAGGTGCAGATCCTGGATGGAGAGCTTTGCCATGTTTTTCTCAAGTTTCCGGCTGGCTAGAGTCCTTTTTTCGCCATGAAATGGATCAGGTCACGGACCCGGCAGGAGTATCCCCATTCATTGTCATACCAGGCAATCACTTTCACGCAGTTGCCGGCGATAACGCGTGTGAGCGGAGCATCCACAATCGAGGAACGCTCGTCGCCGCGATAATCCACTGAGACCAGTTCCGCTGTCTCATAACCCAGAATGCCCTTCATCGCCCCATTGGCGGCGGCTTTCAGCGCGTTATTCACCTCGTCCACGGTCGTGCTTTTCTCCACAAACGCCACCAGGTCCACCACGGAAACGTTGGGCGTGGGCACGCGCATGGAAAAGCCATCGAGCTTGCCCTTCAAGTCCGGAATCACCAGGCTCAGGGCCTTGGCGGCGCCGGTGGAGGTTGGAATCATGGAGAGGGCAGCGGCGCGGGCGCGGCGCAGGTCCTTGTGGGGAAAATCCAGGATGACCTGATCGTTGGTATAGGAATGGATCGTGGTCATGGAGCCGCTGCGGATATTAAAAGTCTCATGCACTACTTTGGCTACCGGCGCCAGGCAATTTGTAGTGCAGGAGGCGTTGGAAACAATGTTGTGCTTGGCCGGATCGTACTTGCCGTCGTTCACTCCCAAAACCAGTGTGATGTCCTCATTTTTTGCCGGCGCGGAAATAATTACTTTTTTCACGGGCCCGCGCAGATGCTTCTTGGCCTGCTCTGCTTCAGTGAATTTTCCCGTGGACTCAATCACCAACTGTGCCCCTACGGATTCCCAATGAATGGCCGCGGGATCTTTCTCGGAAAAAACCTTCATCGATTTGCCGGCAACTGAGATCGAGTCGCCGGACGCCTTGATTTCATGTTTCAGATTGCCCAGGATGGAATCGTATTTGAGGAGGTGCGCGAGCGTAGCAGTGCTCGTCAGGTCATTCACGGCAACAAACTCAATGTTGGGATCATCAATCGCGGTGCGCAACACGTTGCGGCCAATCCGGCCAAAGCCGTTAATTCCCACCTTAATTGCCATGTGTTTTGATTCTCCCTTCAGAACCTGACTGACCGTAGCCACAGTTGGATGCAGAAACCCAAACAGTAGAAGTCCGATACACGGTTGAAACTAATCAGGTTAGCAGAGACAGGGTGAGACCGCAAACGACCGCGTTCGCATCTTGTGGAGATGGTTTTTAGGAACTAGAAATCGCCGCCAAAAAAAATCACGGGGTGCATGAGCGTGCCGCAACAGCGCACGTATCTGCGAAAAAAAAACGCCTTCAACGATAAAGCCGCAGGTCGCAAGCCCCGCGGCTTTAAGGTAATGTTGCTCGGTTGGTTTCCAAACGCTTTACAGTTTTCTTACTGGCGTCACACTTTGTTGGCTGGTGCCGCGCCCTTTGTTGTCTGGGCCGCTCTGATAAGAACAATCAATCCGCTAAACGAATGCCTTCACACTCAATACCGAGTTGATTGAAGCTCGCGGCTTTCCGCCTCCGTGGCTTCAGGCTGGCTCGTGCTGGG
>DATBCN010000302.1:0-12972 GCA_036270475.1 Candidatus Angelobacter sp.
GCAGCGCCATAGAATACCGCGTTCCAGTTGCCAAACTTCTGGAAGAACAAAGCTGCAGTGCCGCCGGCAAGGATCGCAGCCACACCCTTGGCCATATAGAGGAAGCCGTAGTTTGAGGTTGCGTTGCCTGCTCCGTAGTAGTCGCCGATAATCGCCGGAAAGAGCGAGAACATGCTGCCCCAGATAAAATAGGCGACCGCCATGGAAACGGTGAACCAGGTCCCGGAGATTCGGCCAACCAGCAGCACCGCGATCAGGCTGAAAGCCTGGAGAATGTACGGAATGAACATGGCCATCTCGCGCCCGATTTTGTCGGAGAGCCAGCCCCAGAAGATGCGTCCAGCGCCGTTCGCCAGGCGGCTGGTGGCCAGAGCGCCAGTTAGAAATGCCGCGCTGATATTGAAACTGGCGGCCACGGGAGCACCCTGAATCGTGAGCATGGAGCCGCCTACGTTGATCATCACAAAGGTGACGAACAACAGGTAGAACTGGGGCGTCATCAGCATCTGCAGGCTGTTAAACTGCTGCGTATTGCGCCGGACGCGCGGCGATACGGGCTTCTTGGCTGCCGGCGATACATGAAAATCAACCCCCGGGTTATGCAGGAATTGGGCGGCAATCACAATTAAAAACCCTTGCGCGATTCCGGTGTACAGGAAAGTCTTGTGGTAGTCGATAGATTTGATCATCCAGGTAATGAGCGGAATAAACAGGGCCGCGCCCGCGCCGAAACCAGCGGTGATGAACCCGGAGATCGTGCCGCGCTTGTCCGGAAACCACTTCAAGGCCGTGGCGACAGAACCGCTATAGATGAACGCCGCTCCCACGCCTGCAACCGCATAAAGAACGTAAAGTTGGGTCAATGTCTCCGCTCGGCCCATGCTGGACCATCCAATACCGACCAGCACGCCGCCCAAGGTCAGAAAGATTCGCGGGCCTAAGCGATCAATCAGCCAGCCTTCCACCGGTGTGATCCATGTTTCGAAAACCAGAAACAGTGTGCCCGCCCATTGAATGTCCGAAAGCACCCAGCCCTTGTGCGCCTGTTGCAGCGGCTTGACGAATAGCGTCCAGGCATATTGTAGGTTGGCGATCATAATCATGCTGACCAGGGCGCTGCAAAATTGAATCCACCGCTTGCTCATAGTTGTTGTCTCCAGAGTGTTTAGTTTTTTTGCCCCGCCGCGCTGCGGCGCTCCGCCAGTAACTTGGTGCATGCGTAAACCGTCCGCGTATGCGGCATGGGAAGGCCGATGCGCTCGCCTGCCTCCAGCACCGCGCCTGCAATTGCTTCTAGTTCCAACGGACGTCCTGCTTCCAGGTCCTGCAGCATTGACGTTTTGTGTTCCCCAACTTTTGCCGCTCCCGCCATGCGCTGCTCGATAGAAACCTGCATCTTTACGCCCAGCTTTTCCGTCAATGCTTCCGTCTCCTGCATGATATTGCGTATAAGCTCTGTAGTTTGTTGATTAGTTAGCATCTGCGCAAGTGTAGCTCCGGTAAGGGCGCTGATGGGATTAAATGCGACATTCCCTAGTATCTTTACCCATATCTCGTTTCGTAGGTGGGTAGTTACCGGCGCACGCAAACCTGAAGTAATTAGCGCCTCAGCTATTTTCTTGGTTCGCTCTGAGCGCGTCCCATCCGGTTCTCCCAGTGATATGCGATTGCCTTCGTTATGCCGCACCACGCCCGGCTCGCTGATTTCAGTTGAAAAATAAATCAATGATCCTATGACCCGCCGTGCTTCAATCGCCTGTGAAACTACTCCCGCTGGATCAACGCGTTCCAGTCTGGCTCCCGCCATAGGCCCGGAATCGCCCTGGAAGTACCACCACGGAATTCCATTCTGCGTGCTTACCACGGCTGTTTCCGGTCCTAACACCGGCGCCAACTGTCCCGCCAGCGGAGGAAGGCCATGCGCTTTTACGCAGAGAAACACTACGTCCATCGGGCCGGCGTCTTTCAGGTCGGCAACAAGCCGCGGCCGCGCGACGAAATCACCTTCGCGGCTGATCACGCGCACGCCTTTTTCCTGCATGGCGCGCAGATGCGGCCCGCGAGCATGCAGGGTCACGTCATATCCGGCGCGCGCCATCAGCGCGCCCATGTAAGCTCCAACTGCCCCTGCACCCACAATCAAAAACTTCACTGCTGCCCGCCGGAGAAGGCTGACGCCAGCGCCCGCCGCTGGATCTTGCCGGTGGCCGTGCGTGGAATTTTCTCCACGATATGGATTTTCTTGGGCACTTTAAAGTCCGCCAGATGCTGCTTGCAATGTTCAATCAACACGGCTTCGGTCTGCGGCTCTTTCAGCACCACGGCAATGGCAACTTCCTCTCCCCAGGTAGGGTGCGGCATGCCAAACGCCACCGCTTCCGCAACACACGGATGCGTGAGCATTACTTCGTCAATTTCCAACGGAGCTATTTTTTCTCCGCCGCGATTAATTAGCTCTTTAATTCGCGCCGTAAGGTGGAGGTAGCCTTCGGCGTCAATCGTGCCCTGGTCGCCGGTGCGGAACCATCCGTTGGTAAATGATTTTTCGTTGGCCTCGGGATTGTTCTCATAACCTTCAATCACGTTCGGTCCCTGAATGACCACTTCTCCCAGTTCGCCGCTGGCCAGCAGGTTGCCGTCTTCATCCATTATGCCGACCCTTACTCCAGTTCCCGGCCCAACGGAAGCGGGTTTGCGCGAGCGTGGCGGCAGCGGGTTGGAACACATCTGGTGTGAAGCTTCCGTCATGCCATAAGCTTCCAGCACCGGCACCTGGATGACCTTTTCCAGCTTCTCCATCAGCACCGGAGAAAGCGCGGAGCTGCAGGAGCGCACAAAGCGCAGCTTGTCCAGCCCTTCAGGCTTTTCATTCAACCGCGCCACGGATAGTTGATGGATCGTGGGTACGCATGAGTACCACGTTACGCTCTGCTCGCGGACCGTCCGCCAAAAGCTCATAGGATTGAATTTTGCCGGCACCACCACGGTGCCGCCGGTCATAAACGTAGAGAGCGTTGAAGCTACCAGTCCGTGGATATGGAACAACGGCATCACGCACAATGAAACGTCCTGCGCCGTCAGGGCATAGGTTTGCGCCACGTTCGCGCATGAGACGGCAAGATTTTTGTGTTTTAGCGGCACTCGCTTGGGCCGTCCGGTGCTTCCGCTGGTGTGCAGCACCAGGGCAACATCGTCTCCGCTGGGCGGATCAAAGGCCGCGCTATTTGGAGCGCCCGCAATGTTCACATGGCCCTTCTCGTCCATCTGCACCACATAGACTGGGACCTTCAAATGCTCGGCGGCGCGGCGCGCTTCTTCCGCTCCTTCCGGTGGGACGAGAAGCACCTTGGCTGACGTATCTTCTAAGTAGAAACAGAATTCGTCAAAGCGATACGCCGGGTTCAGGGGAGCGGCGGTCCCGGCAATCGATCCGGCCAGGAACGCGACAATCGTCGGTAGGCCGTTAGGCAGCACATTGGCCACTCGGTCACCCCGGCGGACGCCCAGCCCAGCGAGGTCTCCGGCCATCCCGTGTACCTGGCAGCGGAGTGACTCGTAAGTGATTGCAGTGCCAGTCTCAGGAATAATGACGGCGGTGGCGTTCCCAGGGGCGGCATTCAACAGCGAAGGAAGGTCATTCATGCGAGCATGGCTCCGGTTTGCAAGGGGATGTTTGCCTTCGTTCCAGCGTTCGGGCGGCAAGTATATAACAGATGAATAGGGATGCAAGCGCCTGTGGGCTGGGTCGTCCAGTTCCGAAATCTACGACCCGAATCGGCGGACAGGAATGGTAAAACGGTCCAAATCAGCCACTTGCCCTGGCTGAAAACCACCAGTTGGCCCCTTGAAAGTTCAGGGCGGACCAAGCGGTCCCTTGCCCGTAGGACTTTGAAAAGCCCGCAAAACATATGTAGCAAAGCCGCCTTCGGCTCTGCTCAAATTGCCTCAATATCCAGTCGAAAACTGGCCCTGTAGTTGCAGCATCTACTGATTCCACCGGAGGCGCTCCCAAATGAAGCTCAAACTCTCCATGGCTGTGTTGCTCCTGGCATCTTCAATTACCGCCGAGCCGCCCCATGGCATCGCGCCGCGTCCAGACGCAGGCTCTTATTCAGCCCACGGCGCTCAGGATGGCGTCCAGATCGGCGCATCGCTGCTGACGCACAAGGACCTCAAAAAAGTTTTCGCCACTGACGTGAACCAGTGCTGCCTGGTGGTAGAAGTGGCTTTCTATCCAGCGAAAGACAATTTCGTAAAACTCTCTCTCGACGACTTTATGCTGCGCGAAACCGGCCTGGAAGTAGGCGCAAGGCCCTCTTCAGCGGAGGTGTTGGCCGCGCGTCTTGAAGTCCGCCCAACACGGCCTGACCGGGAACATACGCCGGGCGTGACCAGCGGCTCGGAAATCGGCTATGAACGGACAGGCAGCACCAGCAATAATCAGGGCCAGAGCCAGCAGACAAACCGCGGCGGAATCTATCAGCGTGAAAGCGTGGGTGTGGGCGTTCCTATCGGCGGCAGCAAACCGCGCGGCCCTGACGGCGCATCAGCAGAGGGCAACCGTCGCGCCATTCAGTCCGAGCTTCAGGAAAAAGGCCTGCCTGAAGTGAGCGCGTGGGAGCCGGTTGCCGGCTACCTTTATTTCTCCGTGCCCAAGAAGAGCAAGAACGGCTACGAACTCGTATACATGATGGGCGACAAGAAAGTCGTTCTGCCGCTTAAATAAGTTTCGTTTTCCCTCTCTCCCTGCCTTATTTTTGCGCGGCCCAGGTTCGTCACAAAACCAGGGCCGCAATTTTTTTGGGGCCGGCTGCCCCCGGCGTTAAAGCTCTTTGCATATCTCGCTCACATTGTTGTACGGGTATGCCATGCCGTTCGCTCCTGATGCCATCTTCTCGCTCTTTTGCCGCGACAAAAACTAAAGCTGCTGTCTGTTGGTGAACTCCACCAGCGCGCCTAGTTTTGCCCTTGCGCCACCGGAATCAATCGATTGGATTGCCAGCGGCATGCCGTCAGCCAATGAGTCGGCGCGGCCCGCGGCCACCAGCGCAGCGGCGGCGTTCATCAGAACAATATCGCGTCGGGCCGATTTTTCTCCATCCAGAATTTTCCAGATGATATCGGCGTTCGTCTTTAAATCTCCGCCTGCGATTGCGCTCATGGGCGCGCGCTCCAGGCCAAACTGTTCCGGCGTGACTTCATACACGCGGACCCATTCGCCCCGCACCTCGCCAATCTTCGTGGGCCCGCCGATGGAGATTTCGTCCAGGCCGTCCTGTCCATGTACCACCAGCGCCCGCCGCAATCCCAGCAACTTAAGCGCCTGGGCCAGCTTTTCCACCAGGTCTTCTGAATACACGCCGACGACCTGCGCTGACGCTCGCGCGGGATTGGTGAGCGGGCCAAGCAGATTGAAGACAGACCGCAGAGGCCGCAGGTCTTTGCGCGCAGGCTGCACGTGCCGCGTGGCGGAATGCATGGCTGGGGCAAACATAAAAGCGATGCCCACTTCGCGGAGGCAGTCGGCGATGAGCGGCGGAGGAATAGTAATGTTCACGCCCAGCGCTTCCATCACGTCCGCGGAGCCGCAGCGTGAAGTAATGCCGCGATTGCCGTGCTTGGCCACGCGCACTCCCGCGCCGGCAATGGTAAGCGCCGTGGCGGTAGAGATGTTGAAAGTATCGCTGGCGTCGCCCCCGGTGCCGCACGTATCTACCAGCGCATCACGTTCGGTGCCGCTCACGTCCAGCGCTGTGCCGTCGGCGTTGGAAAGCGGTTGTGCGGCGGCGCGGATGGCTTCAGCAAAACCCACGATCTCATCCACGGTCTCGCCCTTCATGTGCAGCGCCACAAGCAGCGCGGCCACCTGGGCGTCCGTGGCTTTCCCGGCCAGCAGTTCGCCCATCACGGCCCGAGACTCTACCCGGCTCAACGAGGCACGATGGTTCGCGATTTTGCACAAAGCGTCAGTAATCATGCGGAGAAGCAATTTTAAACCAGATGAGAGAAACGCCCGCGATGAAAACACCGCTGCCTCCCAATTTTGATGCTCTGTTGCTCATCCCAAGCAGAGCATCACTGACGGTGAGAGTTCACGGGTGTGAACCCCTGATGAGCGTCATCCGCACTGAAAGAAATTCCGGGTCTCATTTCAGTGCAGAATTTGATACCAAACGCGAACCAATCGGGTTTGGCCTAGCTTCCAGCCAGGAACAATTTTGCTTCTGCCAGTTCCTTCCGGGCCGCCTTTGGGCTACAACACTTCACGAACGCTGCGTAGTAGGTTCGTGCGCCCTCCAGATTGCCCATAGCTCGCGATGCCCGTGCTGCTCCGGCAAGAGCGTTGAGGCGCACTGGAGCTTCCTTTAACGCTGCCTCATAGGCAACAAGTGCTGACTCTGGCTGCCGCATCTCAAGAAGTAAGTCGCCAAGCATTTCATACGCGGGAACCGTTCGTGATTCGACTCCATAAGCTTCTTCCTTCGTCGCAGCATTTCGCATCAGTGCCAATGCCTCGACTGGTTTTCCTTCTGCCCACGCCAGCCAAGCCTGTGCTTCTAGCTGTTGTACGCTGACGGGATCAATAGAATGCGCGGTGTGCATCTGGCAACCAACGCTTTGCATGTAGCCCACCATGCTGGTACGGGCCTGATCAAGCTTCTCAATATTTTGCCGCGCCGCAATGATGTCTCCGCTACGAGCGGCGCCAATAGCACGCGCCCAGTAGGTGCGTAGCCTGGCAAACGGGAAGGCAGAGGGCTGCGAAGGTAACGTTGCCGCTTGCTGCCAGTCATGAGTTTCAACAGCGTACAAAGCTTCAAGAATTGCCGAGTTGTTCACTACGTCATTGCTCCGCGCTCCGGGAAGGTCTTTGATGCTCTCCACCACACGGCGGGCGCTTCCGTCATCACCGCTTTGCAAATAGGAATACGAGAGATACAACATGGCGTGTAGCGCATCGCCTGGGCCGTCATCATGTCCTGAGTTGGTTGCGTTCTGAGCAGCGGCAATGGATGCAAGGTTGGATTCAATGGATTCCTGCCACATTCCCAGACGGGCAAAAATGTGTGCAGGCATATGCAGCGCATGGGGAGAGGAGGGCGCGATCTTGGCATAGCTCCGGGCGGCGGCCAGACCCAATGGAGCCAGCGCCGCTGTATCCGTGGCGTGTATGAGGTAATGGGCGGCACCAGGATGTTCGGGTTGCGCGGCAAACAACTTTTGCAAGATTGCAACGGCCTGCTTTTGATTGGGATCGTCATCGCCTTCGGACGGCAATGCCAGCAATGAGAGCGCGTAGAAAGCAGTAGCGTCATCATCCCTGGGATAACGCTCATGCAGTCTGCGCATTGCGTCGCTATACGCCTGAAAACGTGACACTCCACGGTGCTGGTCTGACTGAAAGAATGTCCTTGCGGCAGCGAGATACGAAAGCTCTCGCGGGGTGCTGCTTTTTTGGAGCGATCTGGCTTTTTCCAGATAGCCAAGAGCTTTCTTCAAGGCGTCCGGGCTTGGTACGTCCCAGAGTTGATGATTAAGCGTCATAGCCGCGCCCCAATAGGCGATTGCACAGTGAGAGTCCCTCTGGGCGACATGCCTGAACGTTCGTTCTGCTAGTCCATATTGAAAAGAATGCACCATCGCCACGGCATTGTTGAACTCGGCTTGTATCTGCGGGGAGCAGGAGTTGGCGAAGTGGACTTTGCCGAGATGCTGCTCTGAGGAATTAGACGGGTTCTTGCCTGATGACGTAGTGCTTACCATCAGGGTGAGAACGCAAATAATTAGGACTCTGCTTCGATTCATTAGTGATTCTCGGATTAGTACGTGCTGCCAGCGTGGCGTGATAATCGCAGTGCCGACTTCCTTTGTGTCTTCTCCGTCGCCCACGAAAGAAGAACACTGCTGCCCACGCCTGCATTCGCGGGTAACCCAAGCCTTGACTCGCGCCAGAAGCGATGAGCGAAGGCGTCACTGTTCCCGCATTCGGATGCACATGCGCTGCGAAAAAGGAAAGCTAAGCAGATTTAGAGAATTGAGGGAGGACCACGATCTGTATGCGAGGAAAAACCAGCAGCAGTAAAAACCTGGGATTCAAAAAGTATGAAAGCCTGAGACATCAGCAGAGGCGCGGCGTTGGCAGACGATGCTGCTGGCCTAGCCGTAGTAGAGCTGGCCTGCATACAGCAACTCATGGGGCACTTTTCGTCCTGCTGAAAAGCGGCGACTCCCGATGTTCCTGAGTCCGAATCAGCGTGGTGGTGCTCCATCATCCCGCATTCGTGCGTATGCACGGTACGATGGCACATCTTTGACCCATTTCCATGCATACACGATGCAGCCCATGCCGGAGACACCATTGTCCAGCACAGCGCCAAAATCATCGAAATGGACAAAATACGACGCACCAGGATTGAAGTTGTAGCGCAATCCGAGTGAGAGTGCAAGCTGAAAAGAGTTAATTTCCCAATTCGAAAAACCGGGTGGACGCTCCGACTTATTAGGACCAAACTCTAAAATGAGTGAGTTTCGAACTGTCTGTATCAATCAGAACAGAAACAATTTAATCCATGTTTTCCTTGAAAAGTGATCAGAAGGGTATTGCGCTAACACGTTGAACCACAAGACAGAGTTTCTGGCGGAGAGGGAGGGATGATTTTAGAACTCTGGCATATTGGGCCGAAGTAAACTTCAATGTATAACCACCAACACAGCATTGCACTTACAGGCATTTTCTGAAGTGCTTCGTCTGCGATAGTCCCGACCGTGTTTACCAAAGAAGGGATAACTTCCGTGTTGCCCGTGATCCATCCAGAGTCGATGCCAAGCGCGAGATTTGCTTCCTACAAGCCAGCTTGTCGGGATTAATCGTGACAGACGAAGGGTGTCCTCGCCTGTTAGTGGCTCGAGAATGCGGCGGACGGTGTCGTCCCTGAGCTTCCGTCACTTTCCTTGAGATCCATACGGTCGATCAGGCCGTTCGAAATGGTGTAAGTGTGCCAGACTTCGCTATCTGAAAGAACATCCCCGTCAAGACTCTTAACGAGCTGATGAACCCTGACATCGACCTTGCCTTCGCTATGGTCGATCACCTCAATCGGCTCGACATGAGGATTGAATTGATTCCATTGGCGGGTCCAGTAGGCACGAATTTCGTCTTTCCCGACCACCCGGCCACCTTCCGAAGCCTTTGGCCAGCTGACATTCTCACTCATCAATGCAAACGCACCATCGATGTCCCTTTTGTTGAAGGCTGCATAGGCCCTTGTAATCAATGTCTGAGTGTCTGCCATAGTTCCTCCGCCGTTCTAGGTAAATCGATGTGTGTGACAGGATGAAGACCCGAAATTCGTCCTGTCACCCTCTTGACTCGCGAGCTCAACCGGCGCACTTCTAACTATGGCGGCGACAGTGGATTCGTAATTATAAACGCGCTTGCCGTCAGTGACTCCCGAATCGTCGGCCACTCGGAAGTCATTCGCCCCATTTGTCAGCCGCGATTCGCAGACGGCTGATTATGCTTATGCAAACTGGATTTTCGAACTTTCCGTAATCAGCAGAACATAAATAAGTACAAGCTGATTTCCTAAAAACCAACGGAAGGGTGCCTTGGTAACGCACAGAAACAAAAGGAGAATTTCTGGCGGAGAGAGGGGGATTCGAACCCCCGATAGAGGTGTTAGCCCCTATAACGGTTTAGCAAACCGCCGCCTTCAGCCACTCGGCCATCTCTCCGTGAGGGTTTGCGGCTTCACCATTGTATCAGTGTTCGGGCTTTGCGGCAGCGGACTTCGCGCCCTTAAGACTGCGCCTGCTGGCCATGCCAAAAATGTCGCCGGTATGGATCGCGCGGTATGCAATGGCCCAGCGCGTTCCTGCGGGGGCCGTGCGTGAACCTTATGCCAGCGCCACATAAAGATGTAGGCTGAAAACCAGTTTTCTCATCGCTCAGGCATTGGAGTGCGTTCCCGGAGCTTTGTCACCTGTCCAGGGTTGTTCATTGGCCGGGCGCAATGCTGGTGGCACGTCAGATGCGTTGCCCGGCTCGCCGGGCAAAATCTCCTGCAGCGCCCATTGGATTCGATTGACCGATTGTTGTATCAGCACGATCTGTTTTCCCTGCTCCGTGTACGGCACATACGAAATCGTTTGCAGCGCATTTCTTACGTGATGGTTCATGGCGGAAATCACCGCCAGCTTCTGCCGGATGTCTTTGGACCGGCGCTGCTCATAGGCAAACACCACCAGTCCGGCCAGCACTCCCAGCACCAGGTCGTCTATATAAACGCTCGGGCCGGTAATGCCGCGCTGGTGCAGCAGGCCTTGCAGTATGGCGCCCAGCACAAACAGGCCAAAGCCCAGCAGAAAACTAAAGCCCACCCGGCGCAGCAAGGTTGGCACTTTGGGGCTTCTCGACATTCCCTGGCTATTCATGCAATCTAGTTCCCATAAGAGAATTCTTTGCCATGCCAGCGCATGACTTTCAAGGGGGATAGCAATGATAACAAAACCCATCGCGGCGGTACTCCTATCCGTGGTAGTTGTTGCCGCCAGCGCACAAACAGCGTCCACCACACCCGCCACGCCAATCTATGAAGTCTATGCCATTCGTTACGCCTCCATTCCGGATTTTCCCGTCAATGCCCTGGTTGCCGGCGCTGACGCACGGCGCAAACTCTCCATCGCCATGACCATCTGGCTCATTCGCGGCAATGGCCGCAACATTCTGGTTGACTCCGGTTTCTATCGCCCGCAATTCTTCAAGGACTGGAAGGTTGACGGCTTCCTCAAACCCTCTGATGCCGTGGCCCAATCCGGAATCACGCCTGCTCTCGCGCCGGAAGATATTACTGACGTGGTAATCACACACATGCACTGGGACCACGCCGATGGAATGGACCTCTTCCCTCGCGCCCGCATCTGGCTGCAAAAAGATGAATACACTTATTACACCGGAGAAGCCTGGCAGCAGTTGCATACCCACGGAGGTATTGAACCTGACGACGTACGGGCCGTGGTCAATCTCAATCTCGCCGGCCGCGTCAGTCTCGTCCCTGGCGACGCCCAGGAGATTCTTCCCGGCGTTACCTGTTACACCGGCGGCAAGCATACGTTCCAATCGCAGTTCGTCGGAGTAAATACCAGGGCAGGCATAGTAATTCTTGCCAGCGACAACATGTATCTTTATGAGAACCTTGAAAAGCACGCTCCTATTGCTCAGACGCTTGACACCGCTTCCAACCTCCGCGCCCAGGACCGCATGAAGCAGCTTGCCGCGTCACCGCGTCTGATCATTCCCGGCCACGATCCTGCAGTCTTTGAAAAATTTCCCAAAGTAAATGAGCGGACAGTGAGGATTGAGTAGAGCAATTGGTTTTTCAAAGGGAAGAATGATAGGTTCGCGCTGGCGCTGCAGAAAGACCTGCTCAGAAGCACGCCATGTTCATTCGCGGCTACATTTCGAAATCTGCAACCATCAGCGGAATCTGCGAAGCCCGTTACTTTGCGAAGACCGTTACTTAATGATCCCCAACCTCGTTCCCACTTTCTTCAGCACCTCCAGCGCTTTCATCAACTGGTCCTGTGTGTGCGTGGCCGTCATGATCGTCCGGAGACGCGCCTTGCCTTCAGCGACCGTTGGGAAGGCGATACCCGGCGTGAGCACGCCTTCATTGAACAATTCGCGGCTGAAGTCCATGGTCAGCCGCCCGTCACCAATGATGATCGGCGTAATCGGCGTCTCGCTGGCCGGCGTGCTGATGCCGCCGATGTTGAAGCCCAGCAGCCCCAACTCCTTTTTGAAGAAACGCGTATTGGCCCAGAGTTTGTCCATCCGCTCCGGTTCCTGCTCCAGCACGTCAAACGCGGCAATGCACGTTGCGGCCACCGATGGCGGATGCGAAGTGGAAAACAAAAACGGCCGCGCGCGGTGATAGAGAAAATCAATCAGCTCTTTTGATCCGCAAACATATCCGCCCAGCGCGCCGATGGCCTTGGAAAGCGTTCCTACCTGCACGTCCACGCGGCCGTGGACCTTGTAATGGTCAATGGTGCCCCGTCCGTTGCGGCCCAGCACGCCGGAAGAATGCGCGTCATCCACCATCATGATGGCGCCATATTTTTCCGCCAGATCGCACAGAGCGGGCAGCGGGCCAATGTCTCCGTCCATGGAGAATACGCCGTCGGTGATAATCAGCTTGTGGCCGGGCTCGCCCGCAATTTCCTTCAGCAACTCCTCGGCATGGGCCGCGTCTTTGTGGCGAAATACCTTGATCTTGGCGCGCGAAAGCCGCGCACCATCAATAATGCTGGCATGGTTCAACTCGTCGGAAATAATAAAATCGTCTTTGCCCAGGATGGCTGAAACCGTCCCCGCGTTCGCCGCAAAGCCTGACTGAAACACCACGCACGCCTCAGTGTTTTTGAAACGCGCAATCTTCTCTTCCAACTCCATGTGGATCGTCATGGTGCCGCTGACCGTCCGCACCGCGCCCGATCCCACGCCGTATTTCTTGATTGCCGCCACTGCTGCTTCCCGCAGCTTGGGATGCGTGGTCAGTCCCAGATAATTGTTCGACGCCAGATTAATGACATGCTTGCCGTCAACCGTGCATTCCGGCGCCTGCTCGTCTTCCAGGACGCGCAGCTTAAAGTGCGTGCCTTTCTGCTTAAGCTCGTTCATCTGGTCGGCAAGGTATGACAGTTGCGGGCGGGTAGTAGTGATTGGAGTCATTTTGGATCCTTCTGCTTTAGAAACATTTCAGCAATTAGCAATTGGCAAATAGCTAAATTATTCCATCACACGGGCTTGCTCAAAAGCTCTTACTTCTTCCGCGGATTTTCAAAACGCGTTGGACTCGCCAGACGAAATGCCAATTGCTTCGCGAGTTTGGGGCGAATAAGGTCCGCTATCTCCATGGCCTTGCCGCGGAACTGGATGCTCACTTCAGCCTTTCAGTCTTAAGATGGGAG
>DATBCN010000303.1:0-4228 GCA_036270475.1 Candidatus Angelobacter sp.
GTTTGCCCGGATAAAATCGCGGTGGTGGACAAGGCATTTCCAATGGCCCTACATCCCAATTTCTACCTTCCCCATTGTGCCAGTCCCCTTGCCTTCAAAATGGCACATGAAGTTTCTTGCCCCCATCAACGTCCATTGGGAGTACTCCCCTGAAGCGGCCCGCGACCGGTCAGTAGTCAAGGCCATCAGCCTCAAAGTACGGACCGCAATGCAGAGCGCGCTGGATGAGATGCTGGCACATCGCCGCTCCATCTTTTGGGGGCCGGTGTTTGATTCAGCGAGTGATCCAGAGAGTTGATGGGGCTGCAGAGTTGATGGGGCTGAAGAGTTTATGCCCGGCAAAGACTGGTAAAATGCGGATTCCTGGACAATGCTTGGGCGCCGCAACCCTCGCGGGTCGTGCGAGAGCTATCGCGCCTCGCCGATGAAGGTGCTCCTACCGACGTACTCCCTCTCTTCTTTACATTCCAGGTACATCTCTCATAAACTAGGCCCATTCCTCCCAGAGATCCCCTACAAATCCCGGTAAACTTGGGACTGGCAGTGGCAAGCCGCTTCTCAGTTTTGAGCCGGGGACGGTCTAGATGGACGGGCGCAGCGTGATAAAGACAAAGACGCAGAGCAAAAATTACGTAAACGCTTTTGCCAGCGCGGTGGCGGCCCTAAGCCGCGCCGGGGAAGACTTGACCGCCCGCGTCCTGGAGATGCTGGTCACTGACTTTGACGCTGTCCGCGCCGAACTTTGGCTCTGGGACGGCTCTTCCGGCTCCTGTTACCTCACCCACGCGGAAGGCATGAAGGCAAGCCATCGCCTTGACTACGCCGCGGCCGGCGCCGGCGCAGTGGGCAAAATTGCCCATAATAAAACGACCATCGAAAACATAGTCCTCTCCACCTTTGGCGGCGATGACCTGGAGTTTTCCCGCCAGTCTGCGTTGACCCATATTTCCGGATATCCGCTGCTGGCCGCCGGACAGCTTGCCGGCGTGCTGGCCATCTATACCAAGAGTGAAGTCGCTGAGGACCTGCTGCTGTGGTGGCGGCTTTACGCGGAAATGAGCGCCGCCAAACTCAACAACGTGCTGGCCACGCAGGAAAAAGACAAGCGCATCAACCAACTCTCTTTGCTTTTTGAAGCCACGCGGCTGCTCAACTCCACGCTCGATCTGGCGGAGCTGCTGGAACTCATCCTGAAGATCGCCCGCTCTGAAGTGAAGGCCGAGCGCGGCACCGTGTTTCTGGTGGACCCCCGGCGCAAGGAATTATGGTCCATTGCCGCTTCGGGCCTTGACCACCAGGAGATTCGCATTCCTTTTGGCAAAGGCATCGCCGGCGAGGTGGCTGTTACCGGCGAACTGGTGAATACTGAAGACGCCTACACGCTTGAATCCTTCGATCCCAGCTTTGACCAGCGATTGAATTACCGCACTAAATCGCTCTTGAGCCTGCCTATCCGGCACCATTCCGGTGAAATTGTGGGTGTGCTGCAACTGCTGAACGCCCAGAGCGGAAAATTTTCGCCCGATGACGTTGGCTTCCTGAACAAGCTTTCCGGACACATGGCCATGGCGCTGGAAAACGCGCAGATGCACCGTGACACCATGGAAAAGCAGCGCATGGAGCGCGAACTTTCTCTGGCCCGCAGCATCCAGCACCGCCTTCTGCCTGAAGCTCCTCCCATTGTCCCCGGATATGACATCGCCGTGCTGAGCGATTTCTGCTTTGACGTAGCCGCCGATTATTACGACTTCATCAATCTTGGCCCGCAATCTCTGCTGCTGGTAAGCGCCGAGGTCGTGGGCAAAGGCGTTTCATCCGCGTTAATCATGGCCAACCTTCAAGCGACCTTGCGCGCGCTCGTCATGCACCTGCATTCGCTGGAGGTCCTGGCATTTTCCTTGAATGAAATGCTTTATACCTACACCAAGGCAGGTAAACATCTCAGTGTTTTTCTAGGCCTGATCGATACGCGCAAAAATGTTCTGCAATACGTCAACGCCGGACACGTGCCGCCAATCCTGGTGCGCGGCAAGACCGGTGAAATTAAATTGCTGGAAGAAGGCGGCACCGTCATCGGTCTCTTCCCGCAAGTGGACTACACCCGCGGCTCCGTCAAGCTGGAAAAAGATGACGTGCTGGTCTGCTCAACGGACGGTATTCTGCATATCTCTGACGAACAGAAGCACGAGTATGGCGCCCGCCGGCTCACGGACTTTGTGCGCCGCCATCGTGAACGCAGCGCGCAGGGCATTGTGGATGCCGTGCTGGCCGAGGTCTCTGCCTATTCAACTGCCAGCATGAATGACGACGACAAAGTCTTGATCGTGATGAAAGTCACCGCCGACAAGGAAGCTTCTCTGGAAGACACAAAAAATTAAGCCGATAAAAAATTAAGTTTTTTGGTTTTTCGCGAAAATCAAGATTTTTCTTGAATTACCAACTGCTGGTCTTTTGCCAGATAACTTTTCCGCCTGAACCAATCTTCCATCGCCTCTTTCAATTTTTCCAGCGGGACGCGCGTTCCAATCCGCATCAACCCATCTGCAACGGGAAGCGTGTCGTCAAAGATGGAATCATTGGTGAAGCTGCGCATGGAAAAACTGTCCAGCCACTTCATGGGACACGCCACAAGCTGGTCTTTTACTGGATATCGCACCGAGATTTGCCGCGAATACATAATCGGTTTGGGTCCTTCAATCCAGCATCGTTCATCGAACCGGGAAGCCGGCCGCCGGTTTTCATTTTTAACTGTGCTGGGTTTTTACCCTCGGTTTTTTCAGGCATTCAGCTACTCTGAATGTTATTCCTTTGGTGCATCGTCCTTAAATCGTTTAGTACGATCAAAAACCACGCCATCTGGCCCGCCAAAACACCCTCAAAAAGATGCGAAATCCACCTATCAAACTGTAAACAAAGGGCATTTCATGCGCTTACCATTATTCGCCTTCGCTCAAGCCAAAAATCCAGGGTCGCTGAAAACATGGGCCTTAGGGCCGCGTACATGTCCTTGGGTAACGGGCAAACTTGCAACGATGGGCGCATCCTAGACACTAATACACGTACTACAAAGCGAAGGGTCCCCCCAAATGACGGATAGCCACTTACATATCGATTCTACAGAACTCGTAACCCATCTTAAGGAACTTACCACTGCATTGACCGCTGTCCATGACGATCTTTATTGGCTTGCCATGCAGTCTCCAAATGCAACTGAAAAGCCCTCTGTTCCCGCCGCTGATCTCAACGTGGATATGCTTGCCGAGTTGAAAAGCGCGGTGGACGACATGCGGCTCCTGCTGTGGCAGTACATTGAAACAGCTTCAGAAGTTGATCCCCAGCGGATGCAGCAAAGCCTGGAATCGCAGAGACTGCACAATGTAACCAAGTTTCTTCAGATCCTGCGCAAACGGCTGGCGCCTGCAGCGGACGAGCAACCTGTTTCTTTCATTGAACGCATCAACGCCGCGGTAAAAGCGCGGCTTGATGAAAAAGCCGCCTGAATGGCGGCTGCCTGAACCGATGTCCGTGCCGACATCTTGAAAATCTATCCCCAGCAAAAAAGAGGCGTGCTTCCGGCGCGTCTCTTCTTTCTGTCTCCAATCTTGTGGTTCGCGCCTAAAGCAGATCGAGTATCCTGCCCAGCAGCCCGCTCCGCGACTAACTCTTTTTTCCCGGCCCGGCCGCGCGAATACTCGCCGGCACATCGAACTTCTCAAAGTTCTTGGCAAAGCGGGCGGAAAGGTCGGCCGCCGACTTGTCATAAGCCGCTTTGTCTTTCCATGCATCGCGCGCGCGCAGGAATTCCGCCGGAACTCCCGGCACGGATTTGGGCACGGTCAATCCAAAAGCCGGATCGGTTTCAAATTCAACTTTGTTCAAGGCGCCTTCAATCGCGGCATTGACCATGGCGCGCGTATACGGCAGCTTCATCCGCGATCCGATGCCATAAGGTCCGCCAAACCATCCTGTATTCACCAGCCAGCACTGTGAGCCATGCTCCTGCATTCGCCGTCCCAGCATCTCCGCATAGACCTTGGGCCGCAGCGGCAGAAAAGGCGAACCAAAGCAAGTGGAGAAATTCGGCTGCGGCTCTTTCACTCCTGCTTCCGTGCCCGCAACCTTGGCGGTATAGCCGGAAAGAAAGTGATACATGGCCTGGTCCGTGCTCAGCTTGGAAATCGGAGGCAGCACGCCAAACGCATCAGCAGTAAGAAAAATAATGTTCTTG
>DATBCN010000304.1:0-8404 GCA_036270475.1 Candidatus Angelobacter sp.
GCTCCATCCTGTTGATTTTTTGCGCTGGACCGTGCGCCAGCCCCTTTTCGCCAAAATTATCGCCAAGGCGTGGTTCTTTGGCTGGCCGCAAATTTTTTTTGGGAAGCGGCGCAAACTGTGGAGCCCGGTTCCTGGCGTCGCCACTCACATGGACTTTCACGCGCTTTCGCCGACGATCGATTGGCCAGCGCTCATGCAGGAACAGGCCAGAAGTCCTGAGACCGTAAGGCAATAAGCCCGCTGACGAGAGGTTCTCCCAGGGCAAAATTGACATTTGAACGTAAGCGCTGGTAACGTGAGTTAAAAAGCGATGAGATTTCAGAAGATCGTCGGTTTTGTGTTTAGTCTTCTATGGGCCATGACCCGTAATGATCGTTGCTGTCAGCTTATTATATCCAACCATTTACTCTAAACTAACTGCGCTTCTGCCTCACGCACGCTCGAATGTACCTGAGTGGGGTCTTCACCTGCAGCAAGCTGGTAGAACAATTCTTCATATTGGTCCACGATACGGTCCCAGTTGTAGAATGTGCGGATCCTCTCTGGCGCCTGGCGGCGAAGATCATCAGCAACCTCAGGTTGTTTCTCAATGAGCTGTATCTTTGCCGCAAGATCGTCTGCATCGCGAAACAATAATCCGTGGCCGGCCAGCACTTCCGCGTTGAACGGGTTCTCATGCGCCAGAATGCAATTGCCAAATCCTAATGCCTTGAGCAAGGCAGGATTTGTTCCACCCATCATGTGACCGTGTATGTACGCGTAAGAATTGCAGTGCAACTCCTTGATGTGCTCAATGCTATCCACATGCCCCAGAAAACGCACGCGGTCGCCCGCATTCTTTTTTAGATCGTCAATAAAGCCGCTGCGGTAATTTGCGTTGCCTGCAATCGCCAGCAGGCGTTCGGTCGGGGCCTTCTTAAAACCTTCCACGATGAGCGCGGCATTGTTTTCCGGCACCAGACGGCTGGCGATCAGATAATAGTTCCCCGGCTCGAGCCCGTATTGACGGACTACCTCCGGATTGGAAGAGCTTTCAATATTGCCGCCGTACGCAATGCAGGCAGACGGTGTTTTGAACTCATCCAGGTAGAGTTTGCGCATGGCATAAGCGTCCGTGATGATTCCTTTGGGCAGGACCATGCCTGATAGCCGGGCATTCCAATAAAAATAACTTTTACCCAGTCGTCCCCATTTGCCTCGTTTCCATTCAATGCCGTCCACGTTCAGCGCGCAGTTCTGGCGGAACAATCTTGGGATGGCACAATGAAAGGCATTCGCCACATTGGTTACCAGCATCGCGTCCACATTGCGCCGCAGCACATCAACCATGCAGGCCAGCGTGTGTGTAAAGGTGCCAAGGTTCTTGGTCTCGATGCTCGGCGTGTAGATCAGCCTTACGCCTTTGTAAACAGGAGGCTGCGCTTTAAAGAGCGCCTTGCGGCAGTAAACAATCACATCATGCCCGCGTTCCACGAGCCGCGGCGCCAGTTCAATAAAAAAAGTCTCTGTCCCGCTGTAGGTGGAGGGGATTCCCCGTCCGCCGAAGATCGCAAGCCGCAGCTTCCGGCCATAGACAGTGTTCTTTTTAGCCTGCTCATTCATAAGACAAATCGGGTGCCAGGTCCCGGCAACCAAAACCGGCGGACGATCCAACTACACATGCATGTAAGATGGAAGAGTATCATTTAGCATTTAGAAATCCGGCATTGCTCCCGGAATGGGTTTCTTCCTGGCCTCCTGGACAACTGCAAGACCGGCGGCTATGAGTCCAAGATGCACCCATGTAAATGCCAACAGAGTACCTTCAGTAAACTGAAACGAAACTAAATAGACCGCCAGGGCCATGACCAGAGCTTCCAGTTCCGGGTGCGGCGCCTTTTTCAGGAGCCTCTTAACGCCAACGCCAAGACTCACGAAGAAAGCTACGAATATTCCAAAGCCGATTACTCCAGTGTCATACAGCACGCGCGCTTCAGTGTTTGCAATCCATCCGGGCGTATCGTCGTCTGAGCCGAAATCCGCGCTACTGAACTGAAGCTGAAAACTTGAAGTTCCATTTCCCAGTAATGGATGCTCCACAATACCCTCATAGGCAAGCCCAACCGTAATGAGCCGGTCCCGGGTTGTGTCATCGGCGGAAATGTCAGCAATCTCCACGGTACTAAGCCTTTCGCTCCACAGGCCCAACACGGCGGGGGCTACAACAATTGTGATACCCAGCATCGCCAGCGCCAGTCTCCCTGTCTTGTGGCGGTCAAAACTTTTTCTCCGTCGAACAACCACCACCAGAAGAGCCAGCAAACCGCCGGCCAGGGCGCCGCGTGAGAGACTGATCGCCATGGCCGCAAAGGTCACGGCAAAGCCCACCAGAAACCTCCGCTTTTTTTCCTGCAGATACATTGCCAGCATCATGGCGCAGCATGCTCCGCTAAAGGATCCAAGGATATTCGCTTCAAACTGTGTGCCGTATGTACCCGGTATGCTCCCATATTGGCCGATCTCCATGCCAAATTCGGTGCCAAACAGCAGGTTTGAATAGAAGCACAGGATGGCGTAAGCTGCCTCCACGGCGCCAGTTATCAGCGCAATATTAAATGCACGGTGAAAGGCGGCCCGGTCGGCCACCAATACGCGCAGGAGAAAATATGCCGCGACCACAATGATCTGTTGGGCCGCCCATTTGATTGTTTGTGAGGGAGCAGTGGACATGACCAGCGAACTAAAAAGATGCACGCCCAAATAAGCAGCCAGGATGTAATCAGGGGCAAACCAATGCATAGGCTCAGTCCGTTGCTTCAACCAAAAGGGCAACGCCAGCAGCAAAAGGCCGCAGGCCAGATGCTCCGGCCTGGCCTTTAACGCGGAAACTTGCACAAACAGCCGGGGCATGGCCACTGCAGCTATCAACACTGTCACAGCAAAAGATGGCCGCGTAGCGAACACAGAAACGCTGACCACCACCAGGACCAATGCAGCCAACAGCAGTACGAGCATCAGCCACGGCGATCCGGGGTCCTCAAGCCATATAAGACACCACGCTACCGTTCCCGCCATCAGAAAGAGCAGGGGCGTGGGATTGGGAATGGAGGCGTGGCTGGAGATACTTTTCATTGTCAAACAATGCGTCTTAATCTAGATCGGCTGCATCGCGCTCGATCACCGCGAAAATACTTTACCTTGAACGAACCAACAGCTCTCTAGCTTCCGAAATTTCCTGTCTGGGGATTTACCTCAAAATTAACTACGTTGGGGTTCTTCATGGTGTAGCCTAGGGCGCTGCGGAAACCTCCAGAGCCTGGTTGTAAGCCAATGCCACATCCCGCCCCAATCAATCCAGGGGCGTTGCACCCAAGGTTGGACTGCCACCAAGTATCTGCAAAAAAAAACGCTGAAATCTCTTTATGGGGGGCTTCGTGGGTAAACAAATAGCATCCATCCTGAAGCAAGGGCCAGAGATATTTAATGCAGGTTTCCAGGGAGGCCACAAGATCAACGTCAAGAAACGCCAGGATGCATTTCTTTTGAAAATCCGGCATTGTCTGGTCAAAATATCCAACATTGAAATTGCAAAGGTTAACGTCGCCGAATGCGGAAATATTCTTTTTCACCTCGGGTAGGGTGCCGCAAAATGCGCCCTTTATATATGTCTGCACTTCACGCTCGCCCACAAGAACATGGCGCTGGTCAAGATTGGATGGCTCTGGCAAACCGGCAAAAGAGTCAAAAAGTTCCAACTCACGATTGCAAAGCCGGCAGACCAACGAGAGATTCGCCGCACTACCACCCTTAAAAGAACCACACTCCACTATGCAGCCCTCAACCTGAGGTGGAATCTTAAGGATTTCGGTGGCCATCAAAAGGTGTTCAAGAAAGTGTGAGGCTGTAGTAATTCTCTTGCGATTGCTTCTCATCCGAAAGGCCAGCCTAAGCTTTGCCCAAAAACCAACCCCATAATCCAGGCCGGTCTCTGGGCTTAAGTAATCTGCAAGAATGATGGGGAAGCTCAACACGGCCACCATCTTTTTCCACAACCTCGAAATGATGCGCAGCATCGTTTGTGCTCGCCTGCCTTCCCAGTCTGGTCTGAAAGTCTGCACGGATGAAACAGAAACCATCTAGATACATCTTAGCCGCAGAGCCTCACGATATCGCAGCCAAAAGTTGCAGCTTTGGCATTGGAGTTTCCTTACCTGATAATGCCTGACCACAATGCCGTTTTTTCACGCGGTGACAGCAGCCAGCGCCACATACCTGTCATTATCAGCACACATGCGGTCACAGAAAAAATAATCTTGCTGGGTAACCCATTCAGCAACGCTGCAATGATAAAAACCGCCACTGCTCCTGCTGCCAACACCGGCAGCGCGGTTATTACAAACCGGTTTTGCCGCAATAACCGCCAGGAAAATACATACAACAGTCCGGAATCAATCGTAACGCGTAATAGCCAGGCCAAGGCCACGCCCCGAATGCCCATGCTTTTCGCCATCAGGACCAGCGTCAAAGCGTAAATCGGCAACTCGATGAGGTGGAGTTTGGCGGTAATATCCGGCCGTCCCGCGCCCTGCACATGGGCAAAAGGAAGCTGACCCAGACTATTGATAAAGATGGCAATGGCCAATATCTGTGCTACTGGCGCGCTCTGGCGGGCGAAATCATTCCCCAGCCAAAAATGCAGCGCTTCAGGCGCAAAGGTTATCAGGACCAGCGTGATGGGAAACAAAGCAAGAAAAATGTATTTGGTGCCGCTTTCAAAGAGAAAAACCAGCCGCGCGCGGTCCGACACCACGGTTGTGGAGAAAGCGGGAAAGAGAACGCCTACCAGCGCTCCGGTCACAAGCCCAAGCCTGGTAACTACTTCATAGGGTACGGAGTAAAAAGCTACTGCTGAAACCGAAATCATCGATCCAATGAGAAAACGATCGAAGGACACCATCAGCGGCCCTACAATGTTGCTTACCGTCATCCAGGTGCCAAACCGAAACAATGGCCCAACCGAAGAGGCATGAAACGCGCAACTCTTTTGTAACGATGGTAAGGCCCGAAAGCATGCCCACAGGTGGGCAACTCCGGCAATGGTGCGGCCCAATACGAGCACGGCCATGATGGGAACAAGGCTGTGCGAAAACGGCAGAATCAAGACAGGGCCAAGATAGGTAAAGATTCCCATGGGAATTCGAATGGCGGTGGCCAGACGAAAACGCTGCAAAGCCTCAAGCACTCCACGCAAACCTGCGGTCACAACAATGATCGGAATAGAAAGGCTGATCCAATAAAAGGCCAGAGTAGTTTCCCGGCGAAGTTCAACGGGAATTTTCAGGGGATGCTGCACCAGCCAGGGAACAAGAAGGAATGCCGTGGCCGCGCTCACTACTCCAATACCGCCCATTAAGAAAAGAGAGGTCCACACCATTGCCGGAATCTCTTCCAGCCGTTGCGCTCCCAGCTTCTCTGCCACCAGTTTGGTGAGTGCGCGAGAAAGACCCAGATCAAAAAATCCGAAATATCCAATGATCGCCCAGGCCAGGCTGATAATGCCCAGTCTGTCAGTCCCAAGCGTTGTTTTGAGCACAGGCAGACAGACAATTGCCACCAGGATGGGCGAGCAAGATCCAATCAGGTTCCAAACTGCATTTCTGGCAAGCAGGCGTCCACTTGTAAGCGTTGTGGCCGGTGGCGGGCCTTCAGTTTGAATAGCCAGCGGTTCTGTCACTGCCAAAATTGAATTCGAGTTCTTCATTCCACCTTGGATATATCCCCGGCTGCGTGCCGGAACCAACCATTTTACTTGGTTGCACTCGCAATCAACATAGCAGGCGCGCCTGTTGGGTTAACCGTACAGTACCTCTTCTGCCGGAGGCGTTCCGGTAGTCTGGAACGTGAAACCCAGCCATTGGCAGGCAACAAGAAGCAAATACGCCGGACTCAGCATCAGATATCTGCGCCAGAGCCGCCGTGGCTCCGTACACAACCTGAACAGCCACTCCAATCCCCGGTCTTGCATCCACTTTGGGGCCTGGCGAAGAGTGCCCGCCAGAAACGGAAATGCCGCGCCAACGGCCAGAATCGGCAGTTGAATGCGATCACGGAACTCATAAGCCCATACTTCCTGCCTGGGACAGCCCAGTCCAACGAATACGATTTGAGCGCCTGATTGTCTTATCTGGTCGCCAATGCGGTTTGCGGCTTCTAGCGTGATGCGTCCAAAGGTTGAGGGCGTAGCGCCGGCAATTCTCAGCTTCGGAAATCGCTGCTGAAGATTGGAGCACATCAGGGCCAGCACCTCCTGCGTGCTTCCATAAAAATAGACTGGCAGATCTTCCTGCTCGGCCCGCGCCACCACGGCCAAGGTCAAGTTCGGTCCATAGACCCTCTGGCGCAATCCAACCGCGTGCAGATGATTCAGCGCCCAACGCACGGGCTGGCCGTCCGCTACCGTGAGTTCCAGATGATTCAGTCGATACCGGTGTGCGGTATCAAGGACCCCTTCCATCACGCCATGCACGGCCAGAGCTGAAACAGCAAAGCCGCCGCCACGTCTGGCCGCTTCAATTACCATTGCAGTGGCCGTTTCCAGGCTGGCGTCATCAATCAGGATTCCCAGGATATTTTTTTTTCTTGCCGCACTCATGCGTGGACGACTCGGGAGAACTCCCGCCAGCGCTCATGGTTGCGATCATGCATTTCGCGCAGGATGGCACGGCAGTCAAACCGCAGCTTAAAGCCAGGATAGTGGGACTGGAATTTCTTGATGTCGCTGACCCACCAGATGTGGTCGCCCGTGCGATTTTCAGAAACATATTTCCAGTTCATTTTGCGCCCGGAGATTTCCTCGCACATTGCAATGGCTTCCAGCATGGAACAATTTGAAGACCTGCTGCCGCCAATGTTGTAAACCATGCCCGGCCGGGGCGACTGGAAGAACCGGTCAAACGCCCTGACTAAATCAGAGCTGTGCATGTTGTCACGGACCTGCTTGCCTTTGTAACCAAAAACCGTGTAGGGCGTTCCTGTTGCGCAGCAGCGCATCAGATAAGCCAGAAAGCCATGCATCTGTGCGCCTGAATGGCCTGATCCGGTAAGACAGCCAGCGCGGAAGCAAACGGTCTTGAGATTGAAATAGCGGCCATATTCCTGGACCATCAGATCAGCCGCGACTTTTGACGCGCCAAAGACGCTATGCAAAGACTGGTCGATCGGCTGCTCTTCCGTGATCCCGCGTTCGGCAAACTTGTGGGATTTTTCCATTTCCCAGCGCGAATCAAGTTCGACCAACGGAAGTTCATTGCATGAATCGCCGTAAACTTTGTTGGTTGAAGTAAAAATAAACGAAGCGTCCGGGCAGAATTGCCTTGTAGCCTCCAGTAAGTTCAGTGTGCCGGTAGCATTCACTGAAAAGTCGGTGAGCGGTTCACGCGCGGCCCAATCATGAGACGGCTGGGCGGCCGTGTGAATCACCAGTGATATGTCCCGGCCACAATTGCGGAATATGTCAAAGATTGCCGCCTGGTCGCGAACATCCGTGGTGTGATGCTGATAGTTTTTGATGGTTGCCTCAAGCTGTTTGCGCATCCATTCGGTGGATGCTTCGGGGCCAAAAAAGTACTTCCGCATGTCATTGTCAATGCCGACGACATGCAGACCCTTGGCGGCAAAGTAGCGGACAGCCTCTGATCCAATGAGCCCGGCGGACCCTGTGATCAGTGCAATACTCATGCTTGCCTCTTGAGTGTCAAATATGAATTTTTTTGCGGTATGCCCACCCACAAGCATGCAAAAAAGGGCATTCGCGCCCAAAAGTTCGGATTGTCAGGATGGCGGAAACCCAAGTATCCCATCTCTGCAACTCAACCTGGTCCTTTTTAACGGTAATATTCTTTTGCACAATACAATGCTGCGTCAGAGAATATCATGGACCAACAGGTTTTCCGCAAGCTCCATTTGACCGTAAGTAACGCGATGGGCACTAGCCGCTCTGCAAGACAAGCTGAAGTTTAGAGGATGTTTCTGGTCCTTTCTTTACTTTGCGCTGGAAGGGCCTGCCTGCTTCGCCCTGCGGTAAATCCCAAGCAATGTCTCGATGTTTGCTGCTCCTGTGTATCTTGCCGCAAAAGAGTCTTTGGCTTTGCCTCTTAAAGCACGTACTTGATCAAGATTGTAGGAGCACCATTCCACTCGCTCCCGCAGTCCGCTCATGTCGCCTGGGTTGAAATGGAAACCATTTTCTCCCGGAACCACCATGGACGCTGGCGGACCAATGCTAGACGCAACAACCGGCGTGCCCACGGCAAACGCCTCCATCACGGTCCGGCCCATGGTCTCATACCATTCTGAGGGAAAGACCAGAAATTCCGCGTTCCTCATTAAATCCAAAACTTCAGATAACAGCTTGCTTCCCAAATAC
>DATBCN010000305.1:0-12695 GCA_036270475.1 Candidatus Angelobacter sp.
CAGGGTTCTTCGTGAAGCGGAACTCTTTCCATGTGGCGCGCCGGCGCGGACCGGAGTCAGCGCCTTTGGTTTTGGCGGGATTAACGTACACGTCGCGCTGGAAGCCGCTGATGCTGCGGCACGGAAGAGTTTCATTCCGGCAGAGATAGAGCAGCTTTCATCCGCGCAGGATTGCGAACTTTTTGTTTTTGCCGCCCGCAACGCAAAAGAACTTTCCGGGCAGCTTGCAGAAACTCTTCGTGTCGCCGCGGAGATTTCCTTTTCCGAAATTACCGATCTATCTATCCTTCTCGCAAAGAAAACCGGTCCCAATGCTGCCGGCAGCGCGGTCCGTGCGGCTTGCGTCGCCTCATCGCCAAGCGAGCTGGTTACGGCGCTTGAGAAACTGCTGACCTTCTGTGAAGCGGGAGTCGATAAACAGATCGACGTACAGGCAGGAGTTTTCTTCAGCAAGTCCGTCACCCATCCCAGAATCGGATTTCTTTTTCCCGGACAGGCTTCACCTGTCTATACCACTGGTGGAATGTGGGCACGTCGCTTTCCAGAATTGCGCACTCTCTATGCGCGTGCGCGGCTGCCCCAGCAGCAAAGCATCAACACACGGACCGCTCAGCCATGCATCGCCACGGCTTCGCTTGCCGGACTTCAAGTCCTCCAGTCATTCAATATCCAGGGTGCGGTTGCACTTGGACACAGTCTGGGCGAGATTACCGCTCTGCATTGGGGCGGCGCCTGCTCAGAAGATGATCTGCTGGGCATTGTGCATGCACGAGGAGAAACCATGGCGGACGCCGGAGATCCATCCGGGGCCATGGCCTCCATTCGCGCCAGTTACGCCGATGTAATGAAGAGGCTGAATGGTGATGGCCTGGTGGTGGCAGCGCGTAACGCGCCTTTGCAGACTGTCGTCTCTGGCGAAGCCGGAGCGGTAAAGCGCTTTACTGAAAAGCTGCGCGGCCATGGCATCAACGCTACTTTGCTCCCCGTGTCGCATGCGTTTCATTCCCCGCTGGTTGCGCGGGTGGCTACGGCGTTCGCTGAACACCTGGCCGCGCAGGAATTTGCAGGGCTCAGCCGGCGCGTAATCTCCACCGTCACGGCCCAGCCGCTTGCTCCTGATGCTGACTTGCAAATGCTCCTTACCGGGCAAATCACAAAACCTGTCCTGTTTGCCGACGCACTCAAGATCGCGGCAGAGGAAGCAGACTTCTTTGTGGAAGTTGGCCCCGGCGCGATATTAACGGGAATCGCCGCGGAATGCATGGACAAGCCGGTCATAGCTCTTGACGCGGGCGGCGAATCCCTGCGTGGCATTCTTTCCGCGGTTGGCGCTGCGTTTGCCTTTGGCGCCGACGTTCGCACAGCGCCGCTTTTTGAGAAGCGCTTTGGCCGGCCCATCGATATAACCAAAACACATTCATTCCTGGCGAACCCCTGCGAAACGGCCCCTCAGTCAGCCCGCGCCAGACATCATGCTGAGGTCGCAGCTGCTCCTCGACACGACGCTGTAGCGACAAACTCCGCGCTTGAAGCACTGCTCGGTTTGGTTGCGCAGCGGACGCAGTTGCCACGGGAAGCCATCCAGCCTGAGCAGCGTTTTCTTACCGATCTGCATTTAAGCTCAATCACCATCAGCCAGATCATTCTGGAAGCCGCCAGCCAGTTGTCACTCCCGGCGCCTGTAGCGCCTGCTGAATTTACCAACGCCACTCTTGCGGAAGCAGCCAAAGCATTGGAAGGGCTGCGCACACAGGCGCGCAACATCTCAAGCGCCAAATTTCCCGCAGGCGTAGACTCCTGGATCAGGACGCTGGAAATCGAGTTGGTGGAAAAGCCGCTGCATCACGCGCCCAAGCCTGTTCCAGAGCAGAACAATTGGAACGTAACAGGAATAGACGAATCCCCTTTCCTCAATTATTTGCGAGAGGCGTTCCGCTCCATTGCCGGTGAAGGAATGGTTTGCTGTGTTCCTCATGAACTGAATGAGCAATCCGCTCTCTTCCTTTTGCAGTCGGCGCAAGTTGCCGTCAGGCAAAAAGCTTCACGGATTGTATTTGTTCAAAGCGAAAGCGGAGCGGGAGCGCTGGCCCGTACTTTATACCTGGAAAATCGTGATATCAGAGTGGCCGTGATAAATGTTCCGGCGGAACATCCCGAGGCGGCAAAATGGGTGGCAGCCGAGGCCAGCACAAATCTAGGCTTTGTTGAAGTGCACTATGATGCTGCTGGAACTCGCCGCGAGCCGCGCCTTAAATTGCTGTGGCCTGATACGGAACCAGGTCCCAATGCACTGGGCTCTGGCGACGTCTTGCTGGTCACGGGCGGCGGCAAGGGCATAGCCGCGGAAAGTGCGTTTCATCTGGCCCGCGTGTCAGGATGCTGTCTGGCCCTGGTTGGCCGATCTGATCCTTCCAGCGATGATGAACTCAGGCGCAACCTGTTCCGCTTGGCTGAAGCCGGAGCCCACTTTTCGTATTTCGCCGCGGATGTCACGGACCAGAGGTCCGTCGAAAACACAATCCAGAAAATCCAGGCAGAGCTTGGTCCGATTACAGCGATACTGCATGGCGCGGGCATCAACAGTCCCAAGCGTCTGGAAGAAATAACCAAAACCGATCTGGACCAGATTCTGGGGCCCAAACTCTCCGGACTGCGCAATCTTTTGGAATGCATTGACCCTTCGCGCCTCCGGCTGCTGGTGACGTTTGGTTCCATCATCGCCCGCACCGGACTGCACGGCGAGGCGCACTATGGACTGGCGAACGAGTGGCTGAACCTGTTCGTGGAGCGCTGGCAGAAAACTCAACCTCATTGCCGCTGCCTCAACCTTGAGTGGTCAGTCTGGGCAGGGACTGGGATGGGGCAGCGCCTGGGCGTGCTGGATTCACTGGTCCACCAGGGCATCACGCCGCTCCCCATTGACCTTGCGATCGAACATCTGCAAACGATGCTCGGCTGGAAACAATCGCCTTCTTCCGCCATCATTACTGGGCGATTTGGCAATTTGCCCACGCTCAAATTTGCCCAGCCAGAACTGCCGCTGATGCGCTTTCTGGAGCATCCCCGCCTATACCATTCGGGGATTGAGTTGATCGCGGATGCAGAATTGAACACGGACACAGATCCCTATGTAACAGAGCATGCATTTCAGGGTGAACAACTGTTGCCTGCCGTGATGGGCATGGAGGCCATGGCGCAGGTGGCCATGGCGCTGGAACAATCACAACTTCTGCCCGGCTTCAGGAACTTGCGCTTTGAACATCCCATTATTGTCCCGGGCAATAAGCCGGTAACCATCCGCATTGCCGCGTTGCGGCGGCAACCAGGAATGATTTCCACGGTTGTCCGGTGTTCCAGCACTGGATTCAAGGTCGATCATTTTACTGGTGAATGCATTTTTGCGGAAAAGCCAAGTGCCCTTAATCAGCCCAGCGTCGATCATGAAGCCGGTCACTCCGCAGTCTTTGCAGCACAAAGAGCGCTGGTGCTCGATTCCGCGCACGATCTATATGGGCATATCCTCTTTCACCATGGCCGTTTCTCGCGGATTGCGGGATATGAGCTACTCCACTCTGACCAGAGTACCGCCAGACTTAAACCACCCATGGACTCGCCGTGGTTTGCGCGTCATCTGCCCGCAACCTTGGTAATGGGCGATGCCGCTTCCCGTGATGCAGCTCTTCACTCCATCCAGGCTTGCATCCCGCACAAAACCATCTTGCCGATCGGCGTGGACCGAGTCATCCCGGGCGCTGAATGGACAATTGCCCCGGCTCGCGTGGAAGCCATCGAACGCATGTCTGACGGGGAGAATTTTGTCTATGACCTATATATAAAGGACAAGAGCGGACGTCTCTGTGAGCGGTGGAGCGGATTGCATCTGCGCGCCGTGGCGGCCATTGAAAACAAAAAGCCCTGGACATTGGCCCTGCTCACACCGTATCTGGAAAGAATTGCGGGACAAACCCTGCAAAGCCGCAATATCAGGATTGGCTTCACCAGCGCAGACGAAGCGGCAAAAAAAACCGCAACCGGCAATCTGGTCCGTGAACTGTTTGGCAAAGGCGCCATACTCGCCCATCGGCCTGACGGAAAGCCTGAACTCGCAGGTCTGCATGGCGTTGTTCCCACCATATCCATCTCCCATGCCGGGGACCTTACTCTGCTCTTTTCAGCAGCCCAGAACGCAGGCTGCGACCTGGAAAAAGTCGTCTCGCGGAATGTTTCATGCTGGGAAAAGTTGCTGGGAGCAGAAGACTTTGCTTTGGCCAAACTGCTGACAAAGCAATCCGGCGCCGGCCTTGATGCAGCGGCCACACAGATATGGAGCTTGAAAGAGAGTCTGCGGAAAGCCGGAGGCTGCTTCGGACAACCAACGGTTCTCAACTCATGCACAAGGGATGGTTGGGCGTCTTTTACCGCGGGTGGATTCACCGCCGCTACTTTTCATGCGAACATTGCCAGGCCGAACGCGGCGTTTGCGCTGGGCTTTGTTCTGCAGAGGGTCCAATGAAAGCATATGAATATCGGCACGTGGTTGGATTTGAAGAGACCAACCTGGTCGGAAACGTTTATTACGTAAGCCATCTGCGCTGGCAGGGGCGCGCAAGGGAAATGTTCCTGCGCGAACATGTCCCGGAAATCCTCATGGAGTTTGAGCGCGGCCTGGCGCTGATTACTCTCCAATGTTCCTGCCAATACCTGGGAGAGTTGAAGGCATTCGATCAGGTGGTCGTCCGCATGTTTCTGGGATCGACGGCGCAAAACCGGATTGCCATGCGCTTTGAATACTGGCGCCAGGGCGCACACCCAGAACTGGTGGGCAGAGGCGAGCAGGAAATTGCCTGCATGCGTCGGCAGGGCGATGGCCTTGTCCCCGCAGCTATTCCAGCAAGGCTCCAGGAAGCATTGGCGGAGTTCGCCGGAGATCCAGCATCGCGACGCCAATTATCCATACCTGCGTAACAGCGCGGACGAAATCTTCTCAAAGAGAAAAGGCGGTCAAAGTTTATGGGTTCACCAGTAATGCGGGACTCAACTTTGCGCTCCCATTGCGAGTCAGTGGAGCGCGTCATTAGCGCCATGCGCGGCCAGCTTGACCAGCCGATGACGCTCAGGGAACTGGCCAGGATCGGGTTCGCCAGCCCTTATCATTTCAATCGCACGTTCCGCCAGATCACCGGTGTGCCGCCTTTGCAGTTCCTTTATGCGTTGCGTCTGGAGGCGGCCAAACGGATGCTGACAGAAACGCAAAAAAAGGTGATCGATATCTGTTATGAAGTGGGATACAGCAGCGTGGGCACGTTCACCCGCCGCTTTGCCGATGTCCTGGGCGTGTCTCCTGTGCGCTTTCGCAAACTGACGGGCAGGAGAAGCAAATCTTCGTCCCCTGCGGGCGCGGATGGCTTGGCCGGCGCCCGGCTCTCACATGGCTCGCAGGTTTCAGGATGCGTTACTGCTCCCGCCCATTTTCATGGAGTGATTGCCGTGGGACTTTTTACCACCAGAATCCCCCAGGGGAAGCCGGTAAGCTGTGCTCTGATTCAAAACAACAGCATGTATCAGATGGAAGGCGTTCCCGACGGCGAGTATTATCTGTTCGCGGTCGGCCTGAAAAAATCGAGCGGCACATCCGTGTATTTTGACTATGAAAATTCGCTGCGCGCCGGCGGACACCAGATTCATGTTTCCCGCGATATTGTTCAAGGCATGACTTCCCTGCATCTTAGACCGCCAACTTCTTTTGACCCGCCATTGCTCTTGATTCTTCCCGCCATCAACTAGCAGCACTCGCCAAGCAACTTCCTGCCGGCCTACTGGCAAACTATTGCTACGCGTTTTAAGGACAGCCCTGCCCATCAGCTGATTACCGAGGCGCCCGATCAGGTGGGGGGACCGCCGCCGGCGAAGCTACAGGCTGGCCCGCCGGAAGCGATTGTGCAGGAACAAAATACTGCGAGTTGAATTCCGGATGCACGCCCAAGGTAATCTCTTTAAGGGCATTTTCCAGCCGCTGCCGTGAAAGTTCACGGGCAACTTCTTCTTTGACTGCTTCCTCCGGCAGCAGGGTCTTTTTGTCAACCCTGTAGATGACAAAGCTGTAGGCTTCCTGCTCCGTTTTGCTGACTCCGCCCACACTCAGTGCCATGATCTCGTCACGACTTTCAGGCAGAAGGTTCGCCTTTCTGCGGTTGCCCATGTCAGTGGATGGCGGAGAAGCCAAGCCCAGGACTGTGTAACCCTCGTGCTGAAGTTGTTCGAAGTCTTCTCCGTTGGCCGCACGTTCCCGCAGGCCATTTGCAACCTGAAGCGCGCGCTTTTCGTATTCCTGCTGGTTCTCAACCACAGGGTCCTTTCTGGGAATCAGGATGCGGCGCAGTTTTATTTCTGTAAAATTCGCGGGGTTCTGCCGGTAATAGTCATCCATGTCCTGCGCTGAGGGCGTCCGGTATTTCGCCTGCAAATTGCGGCGATGGATTTCAGACAAGGTGCGCAGCCGCACCAACTCCATCAGTTCATGAAATTCACGGCTGCTTTCCATGCCAGAAGGCCGCGCCGCTTCCGCATAAGCCAAAAGGTCCACATAGGTTTGCGCAAGCTGTTGGCGTGCGTCCAATGGGACAGCCTGTCCCGTTGCCGCCAACGCTGAGACTAGCCCTTCAAACTGTTCCCTGGTCACAATCGTCTTGCATTCTGCTGGAGAGGCCGCCTTTGCGGAATGGTCTCTGCATATCCCGGAAACTGTAATCACCGGATCATCGGGCTTAATCGCCTGCGGCGCCAGAACGGCCGCATCTGTGTGCGAGGGGCCGCTACCGAGCTTTGCACTTGAGTTCTGTGGCTGTTCCACGGCCACGCCAACTGCCAACAACAGAGCTAAGAGCATAGAGACCATTGGAAAGCACCTTTCCTGAAAGAGTAATCTGGATAAGTTTGTTTCACAGGCTTATTCGATATCATGCCGATTTGGACGATTCATAGTACGTCAATATCATGAAAAGGGAGAACGGACAGACCGTTCTCCCGGTTGATTTAACTGGTGAATGAGTTAGAGCGAACGCAGGAAATCCAGAATGTCATTCTTATCGGAAGCGCAGAGGGCATTGAACTGGCGCACAACTTCATTGGCCTCTGAACCACAGCTTTGCCCTGATGTAGACGGCGTGAACCTATGGCCGTTCACGGTAAGGGCCTCGGATGACGATGTCTGGAAGCAAACGTTCGGATCACTGAAATGCGCTTCGATGGCCTGCAGCAGATCGGTAGCGCGGCCATCATGCATAAAGAACAGCCGTTGACCGACACCCCAAAGAGGCGCGGTGCGGAACTCATCGGCTCCGGCAACGCCCTGGTTGATGCCGTCGGCCAGCGTAGCTCCCATATGGTGCAGAGCAAAGTCAGAGAACGGTGTGAAGGGCCGGTTGTTCAAGCCAACAATATCTGAAGTTCCCGAGGTAAGCGTCTGCGAGTGGCACAGAACGCAGCCTACTCCACCATTGCTGGGCGCCCCGAACAGCAGCTTGCCGCGAGCAATCTGTGCCGAGATGGCTGCCTGAGCGGGTGTACTGGCGTCATTCAGCGCGATGCACTTCGCGGCACCAGTACCATCCACGTTGCTGTTGAAAGCGCACTGCGCCGGTGTACCGTTGAGCCGCATAAAGAGAGCGAAGTTCTCAACCGCTGAAGACACCAGGCTGGTGGTGCTGGAGGGGTCCGCACCGGGATTTGCCGTCAACACATGAGTGTTGTCTTCCGGAAGGCCATTGGTGGCACAACCGAGTCCCGGGACTTTTTCATTCTGGAAAACCTCATTGGTCACGCCCATTTCCACATTCGAGGCTTCACCGGAGAACAGGAACATGGACTTGTTTTGCGCCTTCCAGCCGAAACGGGTGACGGTGCCATCATTGCCATTGCGGTTGAAGCGCCCAGCCACATGGAAAGTGGTCTTGTCATTGCCAAAGTTTCCCAGATTATTGATCAGATCGTTGTCGGTAACGCCTTCCACCAACCCCTCGCCAAAAGTCGGGATGGGAATGCGGAAGATTGCATTGTGATTGTTGATCTGGGTGTTGAAGTCAGGTTGCAGCAACTGGCAGTTGGGTTGCGCATCACTGCGGCCCTGGATCGAAAAAATCTCATGCACACCCCCATCCAGCGTGTTGTTGGTGGGGTCGCTGGTATCGAAAATAAAACGGACTTCCCGCACAGGACCATTGGGCTTAAGGAACCGGCCCAGGTTCTCAGCGTTGGTGCCACCAAAGGCATGGGCCAACGCAAGCTGGGGGTTCTTAACCGGACTGGTGCCACCGATGGTGGGCTGCGAGTGGCAGGTAAAGCAACTATCGGCGTTGAATGCCGGCCCCAGGCCCTTGATTGTAGGATTCGTACTGGCAGGATCAACGGCGCCATCTACGCTCGATAATTGTGAAAATACCGCCAATGCGTCAAACCAGAATCCGGTAGAAGCGCCAGCATTATTGAGCACCTCGCCAGCTCCTTCATTTCCCACAGCGTCGGGTGGCTGCGCTATGTCATGGACTCCCACATTCAGCAGAAGCCGGCCGGCGGAAGTAGTGGATCCCCTTACCGTGAAGCCGCCGTTCCCTGCGGGCCGCGGTCCAGGGTCCTTAGCGTTCTTCAAGGAGCAGGAGAGCGACGTGGTGGGCGTGGTAAGCGCGGCAGCGTTGGCGGAAGATGACGGCGAGACCCTTGAAGCATTGGTGGGGGAAGCACTGGCCGTGTTTGAGGACAAAGACGTTGGAGAAACCGTGGGACTGCCGGGCGTCAGCGTAGTGTTATCGGCAGATGTGGTTTCTACACCATCAATATCGGTCACGATCATTGTGGTCCCATCGGTTACGGTTGTTTCCGGTACGCCTACGTCTGGAGTTGGTGATGGCGAAACTGTTGGAGTTGGTGATGGCGTTTGGGCTGCCGATTGATTTGACAGAGCAATAGTGAATACGACCAACACAAAAAGGCACAGCAGCGCCTTTCGAACGTTCTTAGCGGTGACTGCATCCATGTTCTTTCTCCATAGGTAAAATGCCCGTTTATTTGGTGGGAATAAGAGTCACTCGAAAAACTTCGCGACCAACTGTTCCATTCTGGCGTCATACGAAAAAATCTCGGGATTGGGAATCCAGAGCTGCGCAATGTTATACCCGGTCAACTCAATTTCAAGTTAATAAGCAATGATTTTTAGCTGGCCACTTCCCAATTTGGAATTGACGAGCATGAAGCTATAGATCAGCACCAGGATCGGCCCGATGCGGGACCAGGAACGCAGCCAGCAACCGGGTCTGTTACGCTTCTATGGATCAAAATGCCTGATTCAGCTACAGCCATTGAATTCGTCAACGTCAGCTATAGCATTGCCGGCAATCGCACGCTTATTTCTGATCTCAATCTCTCCATCCGTCGTGGAGAAACACTCATGCTGCTGGGCCGCAGCGGTTCGGGCAAGACAACCACGCTCCGTCTGATTAATCGTCTTCTGGAACACAGCGCGGGCCAAGTCCTGGTGGATGGCCGCTCCACCAGCGAGTGGGACGCAATCCAGCTTCGTCGCCACATCGGGTACGCCATCCAGGAAACGGGGCTCTTTCCTCCTTACACGGTCAGCAAGAACGTCGCGCTGGTGCCACGGCTGGAACACTGGGATGAAGCACGCACCGCCGGGCGGGTAAAAGAAGTTCTGCAGCTTGTTGGCCTTCCATATGAACAGTTCGCCCCGCGCTATCCTGACCAGCTTTCCGGCGGACAGCGACAGCGTGTAGGACTGGCGCGCGCCCTGGCGGCTGATCCGCTGATCCTTTTGATGGACGAACCTTTTGGCGCGCTAGATCCCATCACTCGCGCGGAGCTGCAGCATGAATTTTTGGAGCTCAAAAAGAAGCTCAGCAAGACCGTGGTTTTTGTAACGCATGATGTTGCAGAAGCGCTCATGCTGGGCGACCGGATCGCCCTCATGGATTCAGGAGCGCTCAAAGGCGTGTTTGCGCCAGCGGAGTTTCTGCGCTCGACTGACTCTTCTGTTGCGCCTTATATCGCCGCGTTCCGCGCTAGACAGAAAATACTGGACTCAGGAGCCTAGCTCATGTCGCTGCCTGATTTTTTCATCGCCCATAAAAGTGAAGTGCTCACGCTTACAGGCGAGCATCTCTGGCTGGTAGGCATATCCATGCTGCTAGCCGTGGCCATTGGAGTGCCTCTGGGAATTCTGCTGAGCCGGCGGCCCGCGTGGAAATCCCTGGTGTTGGGCGGAAGCAACGTCATGCAGACTATTCCCAGCCTGGCACTGTTTGGACTGCTCTTGCCTGTCCCCTGGATTGGGGCGCGCGCGGACCGCCTGGCGATTCTGGCGCTCACCATGTACGCACTGCTCCCGGTGGTGCGCAACACCTATGTCGGCATTGCCGGCGTTGACGCACCTGTTCGCGATGCTGCCATCGGGATGGGCCTGACGCCACGGCAATTACTCTGGCAGGTGGAGCTACCGCTGGCTTCCAACGTGATCGTTGCCGGCATCCGTACGGCTACAGTGATTACGGTGGGTGTGGCAACCATTGCCGCAGCCGTCGGTGCAGGCGGGCTGGGCGAATTTATTTTTCGCGGCCTGGCCATGGTCGATAACAACGTGATTCTTGCCGGAGCAATTCCGGCGGCGCTCATGGCGCTCTCCGCTGATCTGTTGTTGGCCCTGATTCAGCGCACACTGGTCCGGACGCACCACTAATGCCCGCCGAAATACAGATTGGAAGGATCACGCTTTCCCGCCGCGGCTTTCTCTCGTCTCTTGCGCTGTTGCTGGCCGGATGCGTACCCAAGGCTTCTGGACTGGCCGTTGGTTCCAAAAACTTTACTGAGCAGCTTGTTCTGGGTGAGTTGCTGGCGCAATATCTGGGACGCTCCATCACTCTGCCCATCAATAAACGCTTCTATCTTGCCGGATCATACATTTGCCATCAGGCGCTGCTCGCCGGCCGCATCGATATGTATGTGGAATATACGGGCACGGCGCTGGTGGCGATATTAAAGCAGCTTCCGTCTTCTGATCACGCCGCGGTCTTCAACGAGGTAAAAGACCTTTACTTGAGCAGGTTTGGCCTTGAAGTTCTGCCTTCGCTCGGTTTTGACAATACGTTTGCCATGGTCATGCGCGGCAATGATGCGCGCCGCCTGCGCCTGAAGACACTCTCCGCCGCTGCCGCCGTCTCTTCGCAGTTGCGCCTGGGCGTGGGCTATGAATTCCTTGAACGGCCTGATGGCTACAAAGGGCTGGCAGCCAAATACGGCCTCAAGTTCGCTGAAGCCCCGCGAGTGATGGACCTGGGATTGCTCTATCGCGCCCTGCAGAACAATCAGGTTGACCTTGTAGCCGGCTCGAACACTGACGGCCTGATCGCCGCCCTAGATCTGATTGTTTTGGAAGATGATCTGCACTACTTTCCGCCGTATGACGCGGTACCGATCGTCCGGCGGGAAACTCTGGCAAAGCACCCTGACGTAGCCATGGCGCTCAAGTCCCTGAGCGGCAAAATCGCCGCTGAAGACATGCGCCGTATGAACTATGCCGTGGACGGAGAAAAAAAAGACGCAGCCATGGTTGTCCGCGATTTCATCGCGCAAAAGTTCGCGCCAGCGCCATCTATATAAGGTACGCGCAATCTGGTGTCCCTGCTGGTGTAGAATGTCGCTCCTAGCTGATCGGTTTCGGTATCGGTGATTGCCGGAGGGCTTGCGAGAAATGGAAGACAGCGTCAAGTATCTGGTTGACCATTACCAGAAGACTTACGAACTCACCTTCACTCTGTGGGAAGGCAGGAACAAGACCTTTCTTGTTCTGCTGGGGGTAGTTGGTGTTGCGCCACTGGTTACATTTCCCGCGCTAGGCGCCCGCTCCCTCGTTTTCCTTTACCTGGGACACATGCTGGGCCTGAAAGATGACGATGTGCATTCGCTGCAAAACGGATTTCCTCAGCGCGTGTTGCAGGCGATTATCCTCTTTGTGATTCTCTATCTCACCGTAAATCTTTATCATCGCGCCCGTTACGTGCTGCGCAACTATGCTTACCTGAGCGCCCTGGAATCCGAGATCCGGCAAACGCTGTCTCTGCGCGAGGGCGCTGTTGCCTTTACCCGGGAAAGCACTTTCTATTGGGGACAGCGTGATTTTCTTTCCGGCGCGGTCAAATACGTTTATATCGTTCTTCTGGCCGGTTTACTGCTAACTTTTCTTGGAGTGCTCACTGTCGCTGACTGGAAAAACGGCAATCATGTTCTTTCTCTGGTTGATCTCATTTTTGCCGTGCCAACGCTCATATTTGTCTTTGGCTTTGCCAACTCATCTGTCTCCATGGACCGCAAACATGCAATTGTGGTGGAACCGCAGGCGGCTGCGCGCGGCGCGAACAAGTAGCTTGTTTTGATCCTGCGCTACGGTGGAATCACCACCCCGTTACCAGCAGCTTGCGTGCGCCTTTAAGTCCACATTTTTGGTCAATGGATGGTGCGCGGCACGGTCTGCGCCGCCATGGAAACGGACATGCAGCCAAGCAGAAACACACCGGCCAGCCGCCGCGTCCTGGCTGCAATTCGCAAAGATTGTGTTGTCAGGGACCGCGCGAGCACCGCGCTCACGCTGTTTGCGTCAGCTTCAGGTCGTGATCGCCTGTCCCTCAGCCAACTGG
>DATBCN010000306.1:0-3713 GCA_036270475.1 Candidatus Angelobacter sp.
CGGAGCTGCATCGGCCAGCATATAAGCCAGCCTTTCCCGCGGAAAGCCCGGATCAAGCGGCAGATATGCGCCGCCGGCTTTCAAAATGCCCAGCATCGCTACAATCATGCCCACACCGCGGTCAATGCAGATTGCCACCAGCTTTTCCGGGCCAACTCCCTGCGCGACCAGGTAATGGGCCAGCCGGTTGGCTTGTGCATTCAGATCGGCATAACTGACCGACTCTTCTCTGAAGCTGAGCGCCACAGCTTCAGGCGTCTGGACCGCCTGCGATTCGAAAAGGCTGATAGCATCTTTTACAGCAGAGACATTTGGTGCGGGATTTAGGTCTTCAAGAACATGGCGGCGTTGTTCAGCGCTGAGCAGAGGCAGCGTTGCAATTGACCGCTCCGGATTGCTCAGCACGGCGCTGAGCAAAGAAATCAAATGATTTGCCAGCCGCTGAACGGTTGCAGCCTCAAAAATATCAGTGTTGTATTCAAACATGAGGCTGAGCAGGTCTGGCGATTCGCCAAAGGTAATCTGCAAATCAACGGGAGACGTTTTGCGATCGATGCCAAATACGCTGAACTCAAATCCAGGCAGCTCAACCTTTCCTTCCGGCAGCCCAGGCGTCTGCTGCATTGGGCTTTCCGTGCTGATATAGAGATACTCAACCTGGTATAACGGCATGCGGCTCATGTCTCGCTCAACCTTGAGCCGGTCCACAAGATGCCGGAATGGATACTCCTTATTGGCAAACGCCCCAAGGCAAGTTCCGCGAACGCGCTCCAGGACCTGCAGGAAGGTCGGGTTCCCGGAAAGATCGGCACGCAGCACCAGGGTATTTAGCATGTAACCGATCAGATTCGAGGTTTCTTCCGAATCACGATCGGCCGAAACCGGGGTCCCCACAACGAAGTCTTCCTGGCCCGTATATCGCCACAAAAAAACATTTAACGCAGCCAGCAGAGTCATAAAAGAAGATGTACCTGCCTGCCGGTTCATGGCGCGCATGCGTCGCGCGGTTTCCTGCGGAATTTCAAAGGGCGCGCGAGCGCCGCCATGCGATTGCACCGCAGGGCGAGGCCTGTCCGCTGGAACTTCCAGAACGTGCGGAACACCCTTGAGATGATTCAGCCAATAATTCTCTTTCCTGCGGAAATCTTCTGTTTGCTCCCAGCGGTCGCGCCATGCTGCCCAGTCAGCATATTGAATTGGCAGGCTGGCAAGCGGATCCGGCTGTCCCTGGGAAAAAGCGTGATACAGGCTGAGCAACTCGTTATAAAAAATATAGTAAGACCACCAGTCAGTAACAATGTGATGAAGAACGCCCACCATCACATAGTCATCATCGGCGATCCGCACCAGCGGCACACGGGCCAGCGGCCCCTGCTCAAGATCGAACGGCTCACGAATCAGCCGCGTCACAGCTTCATGCGCAGCGGCTTCAGGGTCAGGCTGGTGACGCACGTCGATCACTGGAACAGAAAACTTCATATCCGTAACAAATTGAAACGGCTTGCCATCAATCGCCTTGAAGACTGTCCGCAATATTTGATGGCGTTGCGTTACAACATTCAGGCAAGTTTCAAACAAAACAACATCAAGGTTCCCCTTCACGCGAAACCCGTTGCCGATGTTGTAGGCGGAAGTTCCCGGATCTAACTGCTGGATGAACCACAGCGCCGTCTGATCTGTAGACGCGGGAAATGGACCACTGCCCTGCAATCGCGGAATTCGGGGCTTGGCGGATTTCAGCTGCAGCGCGCTACTCTTGCGTTCGTAAAGCGCGCGTTGCTCTGGAGATAGTTTGGCAATCCTCTCCGCCAGCGTCCGTTTGCCGCCGCTTTCAAGTCCGGGCATCGGAATTGCGTCTTTGGCGCTCATGAACCACTCTCCAAAGAAATTGCCGGACCAAAGGGCTGCGCCTGCAAGCTGCGGCGAAGATCCGACAATCGCCGCAGGCCGTCCATGGTGGTCTCGTGGTCCAGGCCAAAATCGAGCAGGCATGCCAGATCATTGACGCCGGCCTCGCTCACCTTTTCAATCGTATCGGCGCATTTTTCGGCCGTACCCAGGAGCGAATTCTGATCAAAATAATGTTCGAAGACAACATCGATCAGACTTTTCATTTCCGGCGAAGCGGGGTCCACGATGTTTTCACCAGCCATAGGCCGGAATTGATTGATATAAGTCTGTAGATACGCTTTCATGGGCCCTTTCACAAGGGTGCGAACTTGATCAATGTGAGTTCCTATATAGGTGTGGAGCATGAGAGAAACAATTCCAGTACGCGGATCATGGCCGTTTTCCATGCGCGCTTTACGATAATTTTTTATGTGCTGCCGCAATTCATCGAGCGAGCTTGAGAATGCGGTGAGCACGTTGGCCCCAATCTCTCCTGCCCGTTGCCACGTCCGCTCAGAGGCGACCGTGACCCAAAACGGCAGATCTTTTTGCACTGGCCGTGGCAAAGTCCTCACCATAATCTTGCGGCCGCCAACTCCAACTATTTCGACCTCTTCACCCGCCCAAAGCCGGCGCACCACAGAGATGTTTTTAAACATCAGCTCACGGCGATCCTCATAGTTCTCCGGAGCAATCACATAGTCGTGTTCATGCCAACCGGTGGCAAAAGAGATGGCCGCGCGGCCGCCGGAAAGATTGTCAATCAACGCCCAGTCTTCAGCCACCCGCACCGGATGGTGAAGTGGAAGCACCAGGCTACCGGCGCGCAGTTGGACACGCTGCGTGATCATTGCCAGCGCGGCGCTCAACACAGAAGGGTTGGGATAAAGTCCCCCAAACGCCTGAAAGTGACGCTCCGGCGTCCAGACGGCGGCGAACCCATTCGCATCCGCTAAACGGGCGCTCTCCAGCAACAAGCGGTACCGTTGGCCTTCATCGGCATTGCCATCAGCAGAAAAAAAGAACAGGCTGAAATCTATTTTTCTCGGCCCGTACCTGCGTGCCGGAGCAGGCACAGGCGCGGTGACGCTAACGGATGGCAGGACCACTGGCGGCCGTTCGCTCGATTCGCGCTGCATTCGGCGGTGCAACAATTCCTGTTGCTCAGGCGTGAGGTTCCGCATTCGTTCTGATAGATTTGACATATCGATTGGGCCTCAATGCTTTCCAGTTCCATCCAGCTCTGCACGGAGTTCATCCGCCGATAAACCTTCGATCTCAGCCAACAGCGCTTCCAATTCGGCGGCATCTTCGCCATCAACGGACGTGCCTGACATTCTTTTGGCAATCTGTGCAATGGTTGGGCCGTCAAAAAGGTCCTTCAGCGTGATCTTGGAGGAAAAGGTGTGGTTAATGTTTTTCAGCAGTTGTATCGCCAGTAGCGAGTGCCCGCCGAGTTCAAAGAAGTTATCGTCAACTCCGATTTCCTGGAAGCGGAACGTCTCCGTCCAAAGCTCCACCAACAGCTTCTCGATCTCATTACGCGGCGCCGTATAGCTGGTTGAAACGTCTGGACGGCCATGACTGCCAGTTCCACCGCCAGCAGGCTCTTGGCCGATCTGGCCCTGAAAAAATTCGGTGGTAAAGAGATGCTGCTGCTCCATCAACGCGTTGAAATCACGCGTGGAGACAATCACCTCCGGAAGTCCCATGGCAACAGAACGGTCAATAGCAGCCACGCACTCTTCCGGCGTCATGCCAAACCGGCGCCGCTTTTCCTGGAGTTGTTCTGAAAGGAATGATTCAGAGTCAGCTTTGCCTTC
>DATBCN010000307.1:0-4444 GCA_036270475.1 Candidatus Angelobacter sp.
GATACTGGTGGTTGTCGCGGTTGTGGTCTGCGTGATCTGGGCCATCCGTCTCTATTGCAGCTATCAGCTCGCCGTGCCTGTTTGTGTTCTGGAAAAACGCGGCGCAATCGACTGCCTGAAGCGCAGCAGGTTTTTGAGCAAAGGCAAAGGCGTCCAGCGCATTCTTCTTGTGCTTTTTCTCTCGGCCATTTTGACGTATGCGCTCAGCATGGCCTTGTCTTTGCCTGTGTTCATCCTGGCGATGCTGGAGGTGTCTGGCAGGTCCACGGCGTTGGCGCTGCCCATGGCGATCTGGCAATATGTTGCCAGCTTTGCGGCCGGCACGCTGGCGGGTCCCATTGTTACCATTGCCATTGCCCTGTTGTATTACGATGAACGTGTGCGTAAAGAAGCTTTTGATTTGCAGTTGATGATGGAAGGCATGGGGCAGGCGAGCACTTCCGCCCCGGCAGGCGCCACGGCGTCCGGCGCCATCGGATGAAATTCCGCACCTGGATAAGCCGGGCTGTGCTTATGGCGGTGATGGCATTGTTTTTCGCATGGCCTGCACATGCGGAAGGCGTCCCTATTGCCGAATACCGGCAACAACTGCAAGACATCGCCGCCAAAGTGGATGCATTGCAGCTTCACCCGGAAACTGCCGGCGGCCTTGTAGCGTCCCTTCCCGATCAGGTTGTGGTAACAACCGGCTCAGGTGAAATCAGCGTCAACAACAAATCTCTTAAAGACAATCTTGCCGCTTTTGCCGCCGCCGGTGAAGAAAAACGCCCGGAACTTCTCCGGCAAATCCAGAGTTATACCCAGGCGATGCTTGATGCCGCTTCAATCTACGAAAAGCAACGAGAGGACATTGGCCCCAGCCGCCGCAAGCTGGACCAGATACTTGCCCGGCGCGAGTTCAAAAAAGTCCAGGGGCCCAGCGCTAAGGACGTTTTGCTGGCGCGCATCTACCGTTGGCTGTCACGGCTGCTGGGCAAACTGACGTTCCGGCCCGGCGGAAGTTTTGATCTCATGCGGATGCTGATTTATCTGCTGATTGGAGCAGCAGTGGTGCTCCTGTTGTGGTGGACGATACGGCGGTTGCGCCGTCCGCAGGAAGATATTCCCGAACGCGAAATCATCCCCTTTGCTCCTTCAGCACGCGGCTGGCGCACATGGCTGGCGGAGGCGCGCGCCCTGGCGCAGCAGCAGGATTGGCGCAACGCCATCCATCTGGCGTATTGGGCGGGAATTTCCTATCTGGAAGAGCATGGCGCGTGGAAGCCGAATCGCGCGCGAACACCGCGCGAGTATCTGCGGCTGATTGGCACAAGGGCGGCGCAATATCCGGTGCTGGCTGCACTCACACGCAAACTGGAAGTGGTGTGGTATGGCTATGGCAACGCAGCCGAAGCTGATTTTGAAGAAGCGCTGGGCCAGCTTGAGAAACTGGGGTGCCGATGAGCATTGACAAGAGCGACCGGAAACTCCTGATCTGGGCCGGCGTGTTCATGGTACTGGTGATTGTGGCGCTGGCGGTCCTCTCGCCTGACGAAGATGAGTCCAGTATTCCCAGCACATATTCGGCGCAGGCGAAGGGGACAAAAGCAGCGTTTTTGCTGTTGCAGGAAACCGGCTACAGGGTGGAGCGCTGGGAGCAATCCCCAAACGAGCTTCCGGAAAATCCGGCGCATACCGTGCTGGTGCTGGCGTCTCCTTTCCGTGCGCCGCTGCCGGAAGAGAAGACAGCTTTGCAAAACTATCTGAATCGCGGCGGAAAAATCCTGGCCACCGGGGCGAACGCGGCTTTTTATCTGCCCAACGCGGAAGCCGATCCGGAAGTTCTGCCCTCTCCAGGCTGGAAGGAATATGCGCCGCAATTGCTGTCGCCGCTCACGCGCGGCGGCAAGATTCAAATGTCTCCCGCGGCCTACTGGAAGGGGCCTGCAACCTCGTCGCTGGCGCATTACGCCGATGATGGCCGTCCCATTGTTGTCTCTTATAAAGTTGGCCGGGGCGAGGTGATCTGGTGGGGTGCGAACACACCATTGACCAACGCCGCTATTGCCAAATCCGGCAATCTGGCGTTGTTGCTGAATTCGCTGGGCGAGTCCAGCGAAGTCCGGGTGCTTTGGGACGAATATTTCCATGGCGCATCACGCTCCGCCGGCGCATACATAGGAGATCCGCCGCTTAAATATGGATTGCTGCAGGGCCTGCTGATTTTTCTGGCCCTCATCTTTACGTTCTCACGACGCAACGGGCCTATACATCCATTGCCACAAGCTTCACGGCTTTCCCCGCTGGAGTTTGTTCACACGCTGGGCAAACTTTATCGCCGCGCGAATGCCGTACACTCAGCCCTGGCGGTTCCTTACGCACGTTTCCGCACGCTGGCTACCAGACAACTGGGCATTAATGCCGACGTTCCCGCAGCGGACCTGGCGCGCGCCGTAAAGAACCGGCTGCGCTACAAAGACGATTCGCTGGCCGAGCTGCTGCGCCAGATTGAAGGCGCTTTGCATGCGCCGGAACTGGCGGAAACATTCGCGCTTGACCTGGTGCAACAGTTGAGCGTTTACACCCAGAATTTAAAATTGATTTCAAAGGACAGACAGGAGACCAATCTTCATGCAGAACGTGTCCCAGGTGCTCACACACGGACGAACTGAGCTGGCCAAGGTGATTGTGGGCCAAGAAGAGCTGATTAACCAGTGCCTGCTGACAATTTTGTGCGGAGGCCATGCCTTGCTTGAAGGCGTGCCTGGAATCGCCAAGACGCTGGTGATAAAAAGTTTTGCCCGGCTGTTTGCGCTGGAGTTCCGCCGCGTGCAATGCACCTCTGACCTGATGCCGGCGGACATCATCGGCAGCAACGTGCTCAACCTTTCCAGCAGCACGTTTGCGCTGCACCGCGGGCCGCTCTTTACCGATCTTCTGCTGGCGGATGAAGTCAACCGCATGCCTCCGCGCACGCAGGCCGCCGTGCTGGAAGCCATGGAAGAGCGCCAGATCACCATTGACGGCGCAACGCACCACCTCTCGCAGTTTTTTACCGTCTTTGCCACGCAAAACCCCATTGAGTTTGAAGGCACATATCCTCTGCCGGAAGCGCAACTGGACCGCTTTCTGCTCAAGATCAAGGTGGGCTATCCCTCGGCGGAAGATGAAGCCGCCATTCTGCAGCGCCATCACGAGGGGTTTGACGCGCACAATCTTGGCTCCGCCAATCTCGCCGCGCTGCCTGAAGAAGTATTGGCGCAGGCACGCGCGGAAATCAGGACTGTGAAAGTAGAAGCTGCTCTGTTCCGCTACATCGTGGAAATCATCCGGCGAACCCGCGGCTGGGCGTCTCTTGCGCTCGGCGCAAGCCCGCGCGCCGCAATCAGCCTGATGATGGTGGCCAAAGCCAGCGCCGCGCTGGAAGGCCGCGACTTTATTATTCCTGACGATGTGAAATCCTCCGCACTGCCGGTGCTGCGCCATCGTGTAATGTTGCGGCCGGAAGCCGAACTTGAGGGCCTGGACAGCGACCGCGTGCTGGGCGAAATCGTGGGTTCGGTTGAGGTCCCAAAATAATGCAGAAACAGCTTGCGCCGGAGCCGGTGAGCGTTCGCGCCAAAAGCGCCAAACGCCTCAGCTTTGCCTTTGGCCGGCGCTTCTTTCTCGTCACGCTGCTGGGTTTGCTCTGGGCCGTGCCTGCTTTCTGGAATGTGCGTTTTCTTTTGATCATGGCGGCGTGGAACGTCTGCGCTCTTATTGCCTGGGCGGTTGATCTTGCTCGCCTGCCGCGTCCGGAGCGGCTCGTGGTGGGGCGCTCATGGGCGGGAGCGCCCTCGCTCAGCAACAACACGTTGGTCACGGTGGAAGTCCGCAACCAGGGCCGTGTATATGTTTCCTGCAGCTTGATCGATGATGTTCCGCGTTCGCTCATTGCTGAACCTCCTTCGCTCACCATCAACGCTGGCGCTAATGATTCCGGCTCCGCCAGTTATACGGCGCGTCCGCTGGAGCGTGGCGAGGTCACTCTGGGAGCGGTCTATCTGCGCTACCAGAGCGGGTCGCACTTTGCCGAGCGCTGGGCCCGCGCCGATCTTAAACAGACGGTCTGCGTCTTCCCCGACCTGGAAGACGCTAAGCGCCAGAACATATATCTCTCGCGCGCGCGGCAGATCGAACTGGAACGGCGGCTCATCCGCCAGCGCGGCGTGGGCCGCGAATTTGAAAGCCTGCGTGAATACCAGCCCGGCGACGAGTTCCGCAACATCTGCTGGACCGCCACCGCGCGCCGGGGCAAGCACGTAACCAAGCTCTTCCAGGTTGAACGCAGCCAGGCCGTGTGGATCATCCTGGACGCGGGCCGCCTGCTCCGCGCCCGCGTGGGCGAACTGAGCAAGCTCGATCTTGCCGTCAACGCCGCGCTTTCACTCGCCCAGATCGCGCTCTATTCCGGCGACCGCACCGG
>DATBCN010000308.1:0-4180 GCA_036270475.1 Candidatus Angelobacter sp.
TTCGGCAAGGGCTGCCCACCTTCGACCCCAGCACAAATACCCTGGTGCACGATTGGTTGCCGGTGCGACTTCCGACCTTGCTGTTTATCAATACCTGTCTGTTGCTGATCAGTAGCGTGACCGTGGCGCTGGCCCGCCGCCAGGTTGCCCGCGAAGCCACGCTGTCCCAGGTCGCGGCCATTCCAGGTGTTTCTCTCAGCCGCGAAATTAAGGCTCCCTGGCTGGCCCTCAGTGTTGCGCTCGGGATACTTTTTTTGACCGGGCAGTTGGTAGTGTGGCGCCAGTTGGCGGCCAGCGGCTTTTATGTGTCCACCAACCCAAGTAGTTCTTTTGTTTATTTACTCACCGGAATGCACGGTGTCCACTTATTGGGTGGCGTGATCGCGCTGCTTGTTGCGGGCGCTGCGTCCGTGTTGCGCTGGCCATTGCAATCGCGGTTCGTTGTGCTCGACGTCACCGGCTGGTATTGGCATTTCATGGCTGTTTTGTGGATTTACGTTTTCTGTCTGCTGAGGTTTGTAGGTTAATCCAACGTTGCCTCCCGCGTGATCGGAGGCAATCGAAGCAAGGAGACCAGACGCATGGCCCATGCAACGCTGCCGCAAGATGTGCCGGCGGTTAGCGAACCGTCGCTGTTTGGGACGTACTCCAAGAAAATTGGCATGTGGCTGTTCCTGTTGTCAGACTCGCTGACATTTGGCGCGCTGCTTTACGCCTACAGTTACGGCCGGATTTCGACGCCAAACTGGCCGACGCCTTTCCATTCCCAAAGCATCGTGAATGCCACGGTCATGACCGCGTTCTTGCTGACCAGTTCGTTGACCATGGTACTGGCGGTGCGCGCGGCGGTCCAGGGAGACGCGAAGGCGCGGCGCTTATGGTTGCTGGCCACCATGGCTTGTGGCATGGGCTTCGTCATTCTTCACGGTCGCGAATGGAGCAAATTAATTGCTGAAGGTCTCACGTTGCCCATATTTCCGAAAATGGCCGGGCAGGAAAGCGACGGAGAATTTGTCAACGTGTCCAAAACCGTGCCGCAGTTTGCCGCAACTTTCTTTGGATTGACCGGCATGCACATGCTGCATGTGACGCTCGGAGTTATTTACCTGGGAATCATCGCGCTGCGGCGCAATTTCATTCCCATTTTGCTGGTTTTCTGGCTGGCTGCCTGGCTGGGTACGCCAGTCTATAGTCCTTTCCATTACGCCGCTCACATTCTGCTCGTCGTGGCCGTCGTCTGTTCCATCATTCTGTGGTTGAAGCCCAAAGTCTATGACGCAGCCGACGTTGAGGTTGCCGGACTGTACTGGCATTTTGTTGACCTGGTGTGGATGTTCATTTTCCCGCTGGTTTATTTGATGTCCGCGAAGATTCTCTAGGAGCCGGATTACTATGGATCCCGTTCAGCTAGCCATCGAAGGACGCGTCGCGGAACAACATCGCCATCACGGCAAGTCGCAATTCTTCTGGGTTTGGGGCGCGCTGCTGGTGATGACCGCCATCGAGGTCTATCTAACCTATCAAAACCTGCAGCCGGTGCGTATGTTGACGATTTTGATGGGCCTGTCGCTGGTGAAGGCCGCGCTGATCATTGGTTACTTCATGCACATGAAGTATGAAGTTTCGCGGATGAAGTGGCTGACCATGTGTTCCTTGGTCGCCTGTCTGGCTTTGATGATGATTTTTTTTCCAGACGCTGTTCGCATTATCTCGTTAGGGGTGAAATGAAATTTCGCGCCGCCATTCTCGCCGCCTCTCTGTGGCTATGGGCCGCACCGGCCTTCGGCCAGGCTTGTTCCATGTGCTACAGCACGGCCAAAGCAACTTCCAAGGATGGGCAAAGAGCTATCAGCAAAGGGGTGGTGGTGCTGCTGTTTCCTCCGGTTGGATTCATGACGCTCGGTGTCTGGATGGCTTTTCGCTATGCCAGGAAACGCGATCTCGAGCAAAGCTGGTCAGCCGAACTTGAGGACTTGGGGACATAAAATCCAAAACAATATGCACCGCGGTGGACTCAGGCGTGATGGAATGCAAGGCGAACTGAAAGGTCCTGTAGACCTGTTCAGTTGCGATGTAAGCGCTATGGGTAGGAGCGCGCGATGCACATGATTCTGGCAACGGGAAAAGGCTCTATGTTTGAAGAGGTATACTTCATACCCGGTAAAGAAGCGGGGGCCGAGTAGCGCGGCCAGAATTCCAAAACAAAATTACTGGATTAGTTTCGTTGTTCGGAGGCGAGCACATGATTGTGGGAGTGGCGCGAGAGAGCTATCCGGGGGAGCGGCGTGTGGCGCTGGTGCCTTCGGTGATACCGAGTCTGACCAAAGCTGGGTTGGAAGTGGTGGTGGAAGCGGGAGCGGGCGTAGAAGCCGGCTATTTGGACGCGGAATATGCGGCCAAGGGCGCGACGATTGTGAATGGGCGCGCGGAGGCATTCGGGCGCGCGGATATTTTGCTGCAGGTGCTTTGCTACGGTGCGAACGATAAAACCGGTACGGCCGATCTTCCGCTGCTGCGCTCCGGACAAGCGCTGATCGGATTTCTGCGGCCACTGGGATCGGTGGAGACGATAAAGAGCCTCGCGGCGCGCGGGGTAACGTCGTTTACGGTGGAGTTGATGCCGCGAACCACGCGGGCGCAAAGCATGGACGCGCTTTCTTCCATGGGCACCATCAGCGGATATAAGGCCGTTGTGCTGGCGGCGAACACGCTGCCAAGAATTTTTCCCATGCTGACCACCGCGGCGGGAACGGTCACGCCGGCGCGCGTGCTGATTATTGGCGTTGGCGTTGCCGGGCTGCAAGCCATCGCCACGGCGCGCAGGTTGGGCGCGGTCGTTTCCGCCTATGACTTGCGGCCTGCGGTAAAGGAACAGGTGCAGAGCCTCGGCGGACGCTTTGTGGAATTGCCCATTGAAGCGAAGGATGCGCAGGATGCGGGCGGCTACGCCAAAGCGCAAGGCGAAGAGTTCTACAAAAAGCAGCGTGAACTGTTGGGCAAGGCCGTCGCCGAGAACGACATCGTAATCACCGCGGCGGTGATTCCCGGCAAAGCTTCTCCGATACTGGTAACCAAAGAAATGGTAGCGAACATGGCGCCGGGCTCGGTGATTGTGGATTTAGCGGCGGAGCGCGGTGGAAATTGCGAGTCAACCAAGCCTGGCGAAACTGCCACAACGCACGGCGTAACGATCATCGGCGGATTCAACTTGGCGAGCACAGTTCCGTATCATGCCAGTCAGATGTATGCGAAAAATTTGGCTACATTTTTACTCTACCTGGTGAAAGATGGAAAGCTGCAGCTGAATTTACAGGATGAGATTGTCCGCGACACACTGCTCACGCAGGGTGGGGAAGTGGTGAACGCGCGGGTACGGGAGTTTTTCTCGCTGCCCGCGCTGGCAACGCAAACTCAAGGAGGGGGCCAGCAATGAAGATGGACCTGCTGACCAGCTTGTATGTGCTTATGCTGGCTGCCTTTATTGGATTTGAAATAATCCGGCGAGTATCGCCGCTGTTGCACACTCCACTGATGTCGCTGACCAACGCCCTCGATGCTATCGCGGTGGTAGGCGCAATTATTCTCGCGGGCGAACACAAGAGCACGCTGTCGACAGTGCTGGGAACCATTGCCATTGTGGCCGCGACCAGCAACGTGGTCGGCGGATTCATCATTACGGATCGCATGCTCCGCATGTTCAAGTCCAGCGGGCCGAAAAAACCATGACCCACTTTATCGGCACGGACACGCTCATCGAGATCACTTATTTAATTGCCACGGCGCTCTTCATCCTTTCGCTCAAGTGGCTTAGTTCACCCACCACCGCGCGCCACGGCGTGTTGGCCGGCGAAATAGGAATGGCTCTAGCCATCGGTGGAACTCTTTTCCATCACGGCATAGTGGACTACAAGTGGCTCGCCATTGCGCTGGTGCTGGGCACGGTCATTGGCATACCGCTCGGCAACGTGGCCATGACCGCGGTGCCGCAGCGGACCGCGCTCAGTCACGCGTTTGGCGCGTTGTGCGTTACGCTCGTGGGCACCGCGGAGTTCTATCTCCGCGCGCCGCACATCGAGCCCTTCATGATGGCCGTACTTTCCATGGAAGTGATCCTCGGCTCGCTGACATTTACGGGAAGCTTGATGGCCGCCGGCAAGCTCCAGGAAATCTTGCCGCAGCG
>DATBCN010000309.1:0-6752 GCA_036270475.1 Candidatus Angelobacter sp.
TTTCTGAACATTCACTGCCCTGGTTGGCTTATTCCCAAAAGAGAACGCTTCTTGCATCCTGGGAGCAAGGGTTGAAAAACTTTAATGTCAAAGCTTCCTTGTTCTGCATTCAGAACAAGATTTTTTTTTTCGCGAGCGGCACTTTCTGCATAGTAGACTCCCCTAGCATCGCGACTGGCTTCCGGATTTTTAAGCGCAACCCGTCCATCTATATCGAACGTCCGCGGCACGTAAACAAACGGAAGACAAGTGAGCGTGGTCACTTCATACGTCAAATCTGTCCGGCTTCTTTCTGTTCATTTTTGTTAACAGGCGCAGCACAATCCCATCCAACAGCGAGGTCAGTGAAAAATGAAGCTTCCCCAAGGAAAGACCAGATTCGCCGCAGTTCTTCTTTTTGCGATCTTGGCCGTGAATTTTATGGCCGCACAGGAAGTACTCAAGCAGCATGTTGATAACCCAGGACAGACGGCCATGGACAAAGTGCCCAGCGGCCACGTTCCCGGCGTTCTTCAGGAGAGTATGGAAGCTACCGCGCAAGGCCCGGTTGGCCAAGCTGTGAGCACAGGTCACGGAATCAACTATCATGGTGGCCCCGTGATGAAGGGCACGCCCAATGTTTATGTGATCTGGTATGGAAACTGGAACGGCACAGGGTCCAACACGGCGGCCACGCGCACCTCGATCGAGCATTTCCTGGCCACGATTGGCGGCTCAGCGCTTGAGTTGGTCAATAGCACCTATGGCGACAACAGCGGCAACGTGACCGGTGCGGTGCATTTTGGCGGCAGCACGATTGTAAGCAGCTCAACCAATCTTTCCGACGCCAGCCTGCAAACCACGGTCGCCAACGCGATCAACGCCGGGCACTTTCCTCGCGACTCCAACGGGGTTTATTTTGTGTTCAGCTCTTCGAACATCAATGAGACCTCGGGGTTCTGCACGCAATACTGCGGTTTTCATACCCGTGCCACTCTGGGCGGGGTCGACATTAAGTACTCATTCGTCGGCAACGTGGACCGCTGCCCCAGCGGATGCGAAATCCAGGCTACCGGTCCTAACAGCGCGGCCACCGGCCAGGGCGGCATCGATGGTATGGCCAACGTCATCTCTCACGAATTGGAAGAAGCCATCTCCGATCCCGATCTGAACGCCTGGTTTGATACCAGCGGCCAGGAAAATGGCGACAAGTGCAACTTCAACTTCGGCACAACCTCCACTTGCAATGCCAATGGGCTGTGCTCGGCCGCAGGAACATCGGCCAGGGCAAGATACAACCAGACGTTCGGCAGCCACAATTACATGCTGCAGCAGAACTGGCGCAATAACGGCAGCGGCGTCTGCGCGCAGCACCTCTAAAAAATATACTCCAAAGGCCGTCCGTATTTTGGGCGGCCTGTCCTAATCATGGACAGTTCTAAAAACATTAAAAAAGCTCGATGCGTAGTGCCGTTGGCAAAATTTATGTTAAATTCGGCCACTCTCATCGGCTTCAGGCGGGAAGGGACGCTTGAAATCCCTGGGTTACCTATTCTGATTTTCTTATTGGCTTTATCTGTTCCTGTTCTTAACAGAGCGGCAAATTCAAGCATGAGGTCAGTTCAAATGTCAGATTCCCTGAGAAAGACAAAGTATGCTTTAACTCTCCTCTTCGTTGTTCTGGCTGCTAATTTCCTGATGGCACAGACAATTCGCGACAACCACGCCGGTCCCGGCGAGAAGATGGTCCCTACCGGTGATGGCCGCGCCGTCCCCGCAACTGCCGCACCCACTGGGCAAGCTGTAGTTACAGGCAATGGCATTAATTACAACGGCGGTCCCGTGTTGAAGGGCAATCCTGTTCCCGTTTATATCATCTGGTATGGCAACTGGAATGGCACAGGATCAAATACGCAGGCCACGGTCAACCTGATTGATTCTTTCCTGGCCGCCAATTCACTGGGTGGATCAGGATACGAGAGGATCAACACCACTTACGGCGACAGCACTGGCAATGTGAGCGGCAATCTGCAACTGGCGAGCCAGGTTTTTGATACGGGTTCACAGGGGACGCGGCTTAGGAACAGCAGAATCTCCGCGGCGATATCCGCGCAGCTTACCAGTCACGCGCTGCCCACCGATCCTAACGGCGTGTATCTGTTTCTTACTTCCTCCAATGTTACCGAGAGCGGGTTCTGCAGCCAGTTCTGCGGCTTCCACACCCGGCAAACGCTGAATGGAGCCGACATCAAATGGGCTTTTGTCGGCAACGTTGATCAGTGCCCATCGGGGTGCGAAATCCAAGCTTCCGGGCCGAACAGCACTCCGGGAAGCGGCGGAGGAGCCGACGGCATGATCAATGTCATCACACACGAGACGGAAGAAACCATCACCGATCCCGACCTGAACGCCTGGTTTGACTCCGCCGGACAGGAAGACGCGGACAAATGCAACTTCAAGTTTGGCCCCACGCAGACCGCGGCCAATGGTGCGCGCTTCAACCAGACCTTTGGCGGTCACAACTGGATGATACAGTTGGAATGGGAGAACAGCCGCGGCGGCGGTTGCTCACAGACCCTGGGCGGACCATTCTTTACCAACTAGTTTTAGAATTTCGGTTTGGGCCGTCCGGCTTGCCGGACGGCTTTTTTGTGAAAATCTCCTGCAGCAAATGTGAGGTGCTTAAAATGTTCTTTCGTGCCATCGTTTTCATATTCTGGGGCGCCATGGTGGCCTCTCTCGCCGCCGCACAAGAGCCGGTAAAGCCCAAGCTCACTCCCCGGATCATCACTGCCACCAAACAGGTCGCGTTGTTTACAGGCTTGGAAACCCAACTTCTTCAGGCTGTCCAGAAAAAAGACAAAGCAGCCGCGGAAGCCATGGTGACGGATGGTTTCAACATTGACTTGCCTGATGCAGACCCGCTGCCCGGCGATGACTGGCTGGATTCAGTCATGGCCAAGGACTATGCGCTGAAATCATATGTCATCCGCCAGATGTCAGTGGTGGACCTGGGTGATGCCGCGCTGGTGAAATACGATCGTAGTCAGGCGTCCACCAAGCAGGGCAAACCAGATGGCGGCGAATTCTTTGTCATTGATCTCTGGAAAAAAACCGGGGACACATGGAAGCTGGCGAACCGCTACGTAGCAAAGATCAGCTCGACAGTTCCCACGCAGAAAGACATCCGGCCTACCGGCAAAGGATAAAAACTTAAATACGGTTGGCTTGCTCCAGCAGGTCACGCAGGCGGTCAGCATCGTCACGGGCGGCGTCCGTCACCACGTAATACTGCAGTCCGTTCTGCCGCCAGCCTTTCACAGTGAAAGTGCTTTTGCCGGCTGAGGACATGCCCTGGCCGTCACGTTCCTGGAAGATGAATACTGAAATCTTGTGCTGGCGCACCTGGTAAATCAACTCCGCGCCGGGCGCATGCCGGGCATAGACCAGGTTGCCGCCCAGCAGCTTGAAATCTGAATTGTTGGGTTCCGGCAGGTTGAAGGTAAACGGAATCCTGCCTTGAAACCACGGCTTCACCGTGTGCCTGTCCTCGGAAATCACATCCATGGGATGGAGGCTGGCAAGCATGGTGACATGCTGGTCAACAAGCTGGTCCAGCGCCGCATTTTCAGCGCGCGACTGTGTATACCAGGCGAAGCTGAGAGCAGCGGCAACAAGCAACGCTGCCGCGACGGCGGCAAATCTCCACCAGGGCAGCCGGTTTGCGCTCGGGTTAATCTGTTTCCGTACGCTGGCGTAAAGGTCCGGTGGGGCACTGAAGCGTTTGCCGGCTATACGTACTGCTTTTTTGATTTCCTGCTGCTCCACCACCGCCGCGGAACAGTCCGCGCAGCCTGGCAGATGGTCCGCCAAGCCCTGCAGGGCGGAAGGCTCCAATTCGCCATCCACGTACGGACCGATTTTTTCCCGCCATTGGCAAGTCATGACCTGATACCTACAATCTTCTTTCTTCCCGCAGATGCAACAATATGATCGCGCACCTGTCGTCTTGCTCGTGCCAGCCGAGACATCACCGTGCCGATCGGTATATCCAGCGCCTCTGCCACTTCCTGATATTTCATCTCTTCCAGGTCGGCCAGCAAAATCACTTCGCGGAACGAAGGCGCAAGCTGCGCAATTGCCGTTTGCACCAACTCCGTGTCCGCGCGGCGGACCAGCGCGATCTCCGGCGTGTCCTGGCTGGCGCAGACCTCCGCAAACCCGTCTTCATCCTCCTGCTGGGTATTGCGCCGTTCCAGCCCGGTCCTGCTGGTGAGGAAGGTGTTGCGCAGGATCCTGAACATCCATGCGCGAAAGTTTGTGCCTTCGCGAAAAGAAGAAAAACCTTTGAGCGATTTAACGAATGTTTCCTGCACCAGATCGCGCGCCTCGTCCGGGTCGCCACTGAGCCAACAGGCAAAATTGAACAACCCGTCCAGCAGTGGAACCGCCAACCGTTCGAAATCCTTGTTTTCCAGGCCGCTCACGTTTCCTCTGGTAATAACTGTTGCGGCCACATTCTATTCCTCTTGCCGGGACTTTTCCTGTCCGCCGGGAGCATGTTTGCCGCCCAGCGGGTTAAAGATGGTTTAAACCGGCGCGTTCACGCCGCTTAAGAATCCGCCCAGATGTGCCGTAAGCGCAACCACCGCCGCGGCAACGGCCTCCAGCGGCAGCCGGTAATTTGAAGGAGTGCGGCCCTGCCTGCGCGCATAAAAATGGATGCTCCAGACCAGCCAGATCAGCACGCTTGCTGTCACGCCCAGGACCAGGTGCTGCAGCAATGTTCCTTTCAGCTTCTGGCCTTCCAACTGCCAGCGCCATGCCATGAGCCCAGTCGCCACCACGGGCAATGACATGACAGCCGCGAAAGTCATGTTGTAATACGCGACAGCGGCAAGGGTTGCGTCACGTTTCCATCGCGCGGCAAAATCAAAAGCTACACCCGCCAGAAAAAGTGCGATGGGAAAATGTATAAGCACTACATGTTGCGCGTGCCGCGCCAGCAGGGCCGATTTGAGGTCGAATGGATTCATGGCCGCCTACTGGACCACGATCTTTCCCGTCATCTTGGGATGAATCGAGCAGAAGTAGTTATACGTCCCCGGCTTGGCAAAGGTGTAACTAAAGCTCTCATCGGTATCCATTACTTTTGATTTGAAGCTCTTGTCGTCGCTGACCACGTTGTGCGGAATATCGTCATGGTTCGTCCAATGGACCGTGCTGCCGGCCGGTATGGTTACGGTGTTGGGCGAAAAAACAAAATTATCGATCTTGATTTCCACCGGCTTTTCGTCCGCGGCAATCAAGCCGGAACTTTTGGCGCGGCCCGCCACCATGACCAGCATGATGGCGAGCGCCGCAATACCTAATCTGCAAATTGACCGTTTCACTGCTTTACTGCTCCTTGTTGGGTTAGTGATGCTCGTAAATTTATTCCAGCGTTGAATCCACCACGGCCAGCGCGTGCTGTCCGGCCACATAGTTCACGTCCCGGATGCCCAGAACGCCGCGCAGTTGTTCCGCCGGGACCTTCATCGGCCCTGGTGAAGGCGCGGAGCCAGGTTTGGGCTGAGGAAATGCAGTCGAGGCCGCCGTGTGGAAAGTGACGTTGCCTTCCACTTTCTGCATGGTCTGGTGGATGTGCCCATTCAATACGGTAACGGAGCCAAATTTTTTCAGATAAGAGAGTGCCTGCGCGCTGTCGTCGGTGCCCCAACCCCACTCCGGATAAACGCTCCACAGCGGAATATGCGCGAACACAACAATGGGCGTGCTCTTGGACAGGTGCTTCACATCGCCTTCCATCCACTCCAGTTGGTCCTTGCCCAGGCTGCCCAGCCCACCGGCCTTCAGGTTCATCACATTGACCAAGCCGATAAAGTGGACGCCTTTTTGATCAAAGCTGTACCAGCCCGCGCCCTTGGCGTTTTTGCCATAACGTTCAAGATATTGTTTGCCGTCGTCGCCAATCACATCGTGCTCGCCCGGAACGTAAAACACGTCTTTGGCGCTGGCGTTCTTCAGCAGTTGGTCCACGCCATCAAACTCCTCCGGCTTGGAGAGATGAGTGATGTCGCCGGTATGAAGAATGAATCCGGGCGCCTTGGGCAGAGCGTTGATCTTGTCGATGGCGGCTTTCAGGGTCGCGGCCACATCCGTGTTGGCCGGCTTGTTGAAGCCCATATGGCTGTCACTGATCTGGACAAAGCTGAGGTCGCCCTTCATCTGCTTTTCGCTGAGCCCGGAAAGAGCGCTCAGGCTGTAAGACTTGAGCACGCCGCCTTGCATCACGCAAAAGGCGCCGGTGCCGGCCCATGCCATGCACTTTAGAAAGCCGCGGCGATCAATGCCGTCATGGTTGTGGTCATGCAGAATCTCGTCCTTGGGATTGCTGGCCATTCTTTCCCTCCTTAAGGAAGACGCGTGTTTCGTTTTGCAGCTACGCTGCGAACCTGGCTAAATAACTGTGCCGAAGAAGAAATATTCCCCAAGTTTGAAAAAAGTTATCTATAGGCTCTTTTCCCTCTTTTTCCTCTTTCATTGCGGAGCGTGTATCTTTAAGAGCAAGGGGCTTTAAAAGAGCAAGGGGCTTTAAGAACAAGGGCCGATCCAGCATTTCATCAGCAAGCCGAGTCATCTTGCCGGACCTTGTGTTTGAATGGATGGAGCAAAATCGGCCATCACTCAGGGCGGTCTGGAAATGCATCAAAACCTGTTAATATGCTGCGGCAGCCGCCGCTGGAGAGGAAATTTTTGCCCATCAGCACTCA
>DATBCN010000310.1:0-3135 GCA_036270475.1 Candidatus Angelobacter sp.
CGCTTTTCCTTCCGGCGTGTTGGGATCGCCCATGCGCACATGGAACACTTTTCGTATCGACTCCCAGTACGGCGGAATCGAGTCCAGCAGCGTAATCAGGTTCGACGGCCCAAACAGGTCAACCGCCGCGGCATAAACATCAGGGGTAAAGGCAACGCCGGCCAGCGTGGCGTATCCGCCGTACGATCCACCAAAGATGCCGACGCGCCTGGGATCACTGATGCCTCTCTCCACCAGATATTTCACGCCCCAGGTAACGTCATCCTGCATGGTGCGGCCCCATTGCAGATTGCCGGCATTCAGGAATTTTTTGCCGTAGCCAGTGGACGCGCGGAAATTCGGACTCAACACCGCATAACCGCGATTGGCAAAGAACTGCGCGTAGCCGTTGTAGCCCCACACGTCACGCCCCCACGGGCCGCCATGCGGAAAGATGATAGTGGGCAGGTTCCTGGCTGGAACGCCTTTGGGCAACGTGAGGTATGCCGGAATTTCCAGCCCATCCGATGACTTGTAGCGGACCGGCTCCATCCTGGCGAGCGATTCACGGGGCAACTTTTCCCTGACGGTAAACTGCTTGGCCAGCTTGTGCGCTTTGCGGTCAAAAATGTATGTTTCGCCCGGTTCGGTGTCACTGTAAGCGGTGACCAGGTAGGTTTGCTCATCCAGCGTGTGCGATCCCAGCGCAAGTTCCATGCCCGGCAGCTTGTTTTGCAGCCATTTGTAATCGCTCTCAAAGGCTTTGTTTTTGAAATAGACCCGTTGCTTGTCATCCAGGTAGCTGGTCAGCAGCAGTTCGTCAGTAATGTCAGAGAAAAACGCGCCGCCAAAATCCACCCGCTTCAGCGGATCGGACTCCACCATCTCCGTCTTGCCGCTTGCCGGATCAAACAGCTCAAGCGCTATCAGGTCGGCGCTGCCTTTGTTGGTTTCTATGTAGATTAGTTTGCCATCGTGGGTGAAAGACACAGGAGTGCAGGTTTCCGCCACGGTGCAGGAATAAACCTGGGTGAGCTTGTCTGGATCAACGCGGAGAATCTCATTGTCACCGTTCTCCGCCACGCGCGTGGCCAGCCTGAGCTGCCCATTCCGGTCAAATGACCAGCCAGCGATCTTGTCAGTGTTCTTGCGGACCAGGGTTTTCTCCCCGGTGGAGAGTTGCAACTTGTAAAGATCGTGCCACGCCTTGTCGCGGTCATTCAGTCCAATGAAGATCGTGTCCGGATCATTCTTGGGAACGTCGATGATTTGTACGCGCGTGCCCTTCACTCCCGTCATATCGCGCGAGGCTGGCGCTTCAGCGCCGGCAGCAGGCTTGGCCGCGGGATCGACAGCGTAAATATTGAAGTTCTCATCGCCATCGTTATCTTTTATGTAAAGAATGTATTTGCTGTCTCGGCTCCAGAAGTACCCGGCCACGGGGCGTTTGGCTTCCGTAGTCATCAGCCGTGCCGCGCTGAATGGCTCGTCCACTCCCTTGACATATACATTGCGCGTGTCCTTCCATGGCTTCAGGAACGAGAGGTATTTGCCGTTGGGAGAAATCTGCGCCCCCGCGATCTCCGGGTTGCCAAAGATCAGCTCGCGGTCAATGATGGGCGGCAGGCCGCCTGTGGCAGGGGTCTTATTGTCTTTATCTGTCGCGCCAAGGGTGGCGACGAACAGCACAAGGCACAATAGGCTCTTGAACAACTTATTCATGGCAGGAAAATCCTTTCTCTCTGAGAGAGCTTGACGGTAATCCAAGTGGGTACAGGGAATTGTGAGCGCATAGGGTGATTGCTGTCCAGTAATAAGGGGCCTTACTTTCTTGCGCTGGGCGCTGTCGGGGCCCCTGATTAAGTTACGGGAAAAGGCGTTCAGAGTTCCCCGGAAATCGCTCTTTTCTTTTCTAGACGTGCTCAATTACAGTAGGTTAACGCTGACCGAAAAAAATACGGCTGTAATCTGGCGGAGCGGCACGATGGTATTTTTGAAAGCAAGCTTCCTGTTCAAATGAGAGAGGGTACAAGACTAGCCCTGGATATCTTGATTTCGGCAGTGTTCGCGGTTGTAGCCGCGGCTGCGGGGTTGCTGGTGGGTGTCCTTTTTTCGCTCATCGTCTTGTTTGTTCTCTCCTGTTTCTCTCCGGCATCTGATTCCTTGGGGAGCTGGTTAATGACGGTATATCTCGTCTTATTCTGCTTGCTGTGTGGCCTAGTCGGTGGGGTTTTCGGGTTTCCCTTGTGTGCCATTTGGCTCGATCAACGGCGCCAGGCATTCCGGTCCAACTCTCTCCCGTCTCAAAGTTAAGTGCGGCTTGGCTTGTGACCGCAAATTCCGGCGATTTGGGCAATTCTGGCAATATTCAGTCCCGATTCTGCCTTGATCATGCACACCAATTCATCGCTGGCGCGATGAACGTCTGCCCAAAGGCCGCGATTCGCGAGCGAATCGCTAGATGCTGATACTGGGAGTGCATCAGTCGAAACTGACCCTCTGCCCCTTCCCAAAACCCCCGCCCAGCGGGATAATATTTGTTTAATTGGTACTTATCTTGTCCCGCTGGAGCCCCGGACCCTCTTGACCAACGCCTAGCAGTCCAAGTAGAACTTCCGATTCGGAATCGCCCTGCTAATCTCGTCCGGGCCCCGCTCGTTGAAGGAGGCACTTTGAAGGTTTACGAAGGTAAGGACATCCGCAATCTTGTTGTGATTGGGCACTCTCACTCCGGAAAGACGTCCCTGGTTTCATCCATGCTGTTTACCGGCGGCGCAACTCCCAAACTGGGCCGCGTGGATGATGGTTCTACTGTGACCGACCATGACGAAGAAGAAATTTCCCGGCAGATGACCATCTCCACCTCCATCGCCTCAGTGGAGTGGCACAACACCAAGATCAACCTGTTCGATTCGCCCGGCTTCACCATGTTCGCCCATGAAGCCAAGATCGCCATGTCCGCCGCCGAAGCGGCCCTGGTTGTGGTGGACGGCGTTTCTGGCGTGGAAGTGGTTACGGAAAAGGTCTGGCAATACGCTGACGAGATCAACCTGCCGCGCGTGATCTGCGTAAGCCGCATGGACCGTGAACGCGCCAACTGGGAAACCGCGCTGGAAAGCCTCATCAGCGCTTTTGGCCGCCTGGTGGTCCCGGTGC
>DATBCN010000311.1:0-5434 GCA_036270475.1 Candidatus Angelobacter sp.
CGCCCGCGGGCCAGGTGTCCATTCTTTGCCAGAAGACTGACGGCAGATTCTATGTGCTGCGATTTTCTTCCAAAGGCACGCTGCTGGAAAAAATCCCCATGGACCTGCCGGACCAGTTGAGTACGGAGAGTTTTGTGGCCTTTGACAGCGGAACGTTTCTTCTCTCAGGGTTCTATCTTGGCGACGCGCCGCCTGAGCTGCGAGGCAAGGGTTTTATGGCCCTGTACGCTGAGTCAGGCAAGATGGTGAAGAAATTCAGCAGCACGGAAAGTGTGGACCTTGCGAGCGTTTCCCAGCGGATCAGTGAAGGCGGCACAACCGTGGGGCCGGACGGAAACATCTATCTGCTCCAGGCCAACCAGGTGGTGGTGATTTCAGAGTCCGGCAAGATCATCCGCCGCATCAGGTTCCAAAAGCCCGGCGGCGCCAGCGCAACCAAGATTGCCGTGTCACAAAATCTGCTCTCCATTTGGCTGCTGAAAGAGGGAGAGAAAAAGAGTGTGACCGCGGATTACCTGGTGCTGGACCTGTTTACCGGCAAGCCTTTTGGCTATTACGTTCCAGGCAAGGACCTTGGCAATGCCGCGATTGCCGTTTCTTTTACCAGCCATGAAGGGTTTACATTTTTCGATACGCAGAACGGTCACGTTGATTTGATCTCAGCACCGTTGCGGTAAGCGGCCTTCTCAATTCTTGTTGTGAACGCAAACAAAAAAGGCGCATGCATTGCTGCATGCGCCTTTCTGCGTGAGAGTTATCTCAATCCGAATTGGAAGGTGATGTTTGAACCATCGGCCAATCCGATATTGAAAATGTAGGTTGACCCCGCCGCCAGGCCCGAGGTCTTCAGATTGAAGATCCACTGTTGCGCTGTGGGATCAAACCGGAACGAGGTGTCAGGCGTGGTGGAAACGGGTGGCAGGTCCACCGGTGTGGAGACTGTTCCCGTGATCACCTTTACCAGCCGGAAGCTGGCGACGGTCCCTGGCGTGCCGATTGAGTTTCCATTGGCATCGCCAACACGGAACTTCACTGGCACGGTGCGGCCTGCGTTATATACGCTTGAGCCGTCGGTTGCTATGGGAGGCAGAACGACATGGCTGGGTTCGCCATCCACCAGCCCACCGGGAGCAAAGATAATATGCAGTGTTCCGGCGACATAGGTGATGGCATAGTTGGTTGAGGTTTGTCCGGAGCACGTAATGGGATAGCCGCCGACAGGGCTGGTTGTGACCGCCGTGGTGGTGCAGCTAAGCGTTCCGCCCAGGACTCCGGGGCCTTCTCCCAGCACAAATCCGCTATAGCTGGCGGTGAAGGCTGGATTGGGCGCGTTGAGGATTTTGGTTTTGTCATTGGCTGTGATGGTCAGCGGCGCAGGATTGATGGTGAGGGTGCCGTTGACGACCGTGACTGTGTAGTTGCCTAGCTTGGAATCCGGATCAACCAGCGTTGGCACGATGGGATACGTTCCCACCGGGCTGCTCTGCGTGGCTGTGGTGGCATACGTTGCGGTGATGTTGTCACCATTCTTAATGCCGACGATGCTGCCCGTAAGCGGCGGCACCGGAGCGCCATACAGTTTGCTGGCGTTGGCTGCAGTGACGGTAAGCGGCGCAGGATTCACCACGACACTGATGGGCGACGAGGGGCTAACGTCAAAGATTGAGTCGCCGTTGAAGGTTGCCGTGATGGAATGCGTTCCTGCCGTGAGCAGGGAAGTGCTGAACGTCGCCGTGAATGGGCCGCTGCCGGTAAGGCTGGCGGAACCAAGCGTGAGCGATCCATCCGTGAATGTGACTGTGCCCGATGGGTTTGACTGAACTCCATTCGGGTTCACCGTGGCGGTGAAGGTTACGTTGTCGCCATAGGTAGAAGGATTGGGCGCAGCAGTCACGGTGACCAGTGCTTGCGCTTTAGCGGCTGCGATTTCCCATGCGCCGCGTCCGTGTGTTGCGATGCGGACCAAGCGGTTCGGGCCCTGGAACGCCATATCAAACACCGCGACGCGGGGCAGTCCGGTGCCGAACGGGTTCCATGTGTTGCCGCCGTCAGAAGAGACGAACACGCCGATGTCACTGCCTGCATAGAGCATGTTGGAGTTCAGCGGATCGATGACAAAGCCGTTGAACGGCACATCGGGCAGGCCGATGGCGGCGTTGGTCCATGTGGGCGTGGCGGCGTTGAGGTTGGTGGTCTTCCAGATTTGTCTTCCGGCAATGCCAAACCCGGAAAACGTTACGTAGGCCGTGTTCGCGTTGTTGGGATCGATCATGGCGCGGGACACATATTTGGCCGGGAACTGTGCGCTGGTGATGTTCGCCAGCGGAGTTGCACCGGTCGTGGTGGCGAACACCTGTCCGTTGCGAATGCCGACGATCCTTACATTGTCATTCTGCGGAGAGACGCCAATCGCGCTGACGGCTACGCCCGCCTGGAACGGGCCCTGGCTGACGAGCGTCATGGTGGAGCCGCGGTTGCTGGAGCGGTACAGACGATCGGTGCCGAAATACAGTGTGTTTGGATTTCCCGGGCCCAGCGTCATGGGAGCGTAGAAGAGCACGGTGTCAGCGCAGCGGAAACCGTTGTTGGCCACGGTGCCATTGCAACCCAGGAAGCCCCAGCCGCTGTCATGAGCGTTGGCGGTGGTAATAACGCGTCCAAAGCCAATCAGATTGTTTGTTTGGTTGAAGTAAGTATGGTACATGGTCACGTTTGTCGTGTCGGTAGCGCTTTGGTCGATCAGGGCAAAGCCGCCATCGCCAAAATCAGCCCGCGTCCATGTGGCGTTAGGCTGGTAGAAGTTGGTCCCATTGTCCTGGGTCCCGCCGATGGAAAAATTCCGGTCCGTGGGATGCACCGCAATGCTCTGGAACTGCGTTGCATTGAATCCCGCAGTGTTGATGCTGGACCACGTTCCACCCTGGTTGCCGGAACGCCAAACACCGCCATCGCTGCCAAAGTAAACAACGTTCGGGTTGGACGGCGCCACAGCTACCGCGTGCGTATCGGCATGCAGGCCGGTATCAATGCGGGTAAAGTTAGTGCCGTCAAGCGTTCTGGTAAGCACGTTGCTGCGGCAGGTAGCGCGCGGCGGATTCACGTCAGCATTGGCTGACCCGCCCAGATAGATGATGTTTGAATTCGTGGGGTCCATGGCCGGCGACATGTCATAGAAGCACTGGCCATTGCAGAATCCGCTGGTTTGCGGGATTCCCGTATTAAACGTCACGCCGCCATCGATGGAACGCCGAATCACGCCAGGTGCGCCGCAATTTGTTCCAATCGTGTTGCCGGTAAGTTCGCCGGTTGCAGCCAAAATTGTAGTCACGCCGCCAACGGTATTGGAAGCCAGCTTTATCTGGATGGTCGCCGCAGCCGTGCCTACAACCTGCTGGTTGGTAAACGTTGGGATAGCGTCAAACGCATTTGTGGTGCGCCAGATGCCGCCATCATTGCCTCCGGTGCTAAAGCCGTTCACGCCTGCCAGCAGAATATTCGGTGTTGCGCCAAAAACAATGTCTGTGATGCCGCGATTTCCGGCGTTCGCCGGCTGTACGGTAATTTTGGTAAACGTCGGAGTTGCCGACATGAAATTGGTGGAGCGATAAAGTCCGCGCGAAGGCAGGTTGGCTGTAATCACGGAAGGAATTGCGTCGGCGCCAATGCCGCCAATGCCCGACGTGGTGGAGACAAAAACAATATTGTCATCCGTGGGGCTTACCAGTACGCGGGTAATCGCGCGTCCGGTAAAGATGTCATTATTTCCGCCATCTTTATTAAAGGGGCCAAGCATCTGCGGCGTGGTGTCAGCATTTTTGATCACATAAACGCCTACGCCAAAAAAGCTGTCGGCGGAAAGATTGCCTTCACCCGTTCCAACCACCACCGTTGTGGGGTCGAGCGGATCAATGGCGATGGAGCCAATGGCCAGCGAAAGCGCTTTGTCCATCAGCGGCGTCCATGTGGTCCCGCCGTTCAGTGAGCGATAAAGACCGCCCTGCGCCGTGCCTACATAAACAATGTTTTCATTCGTTGGGTGGACGGCGATCACCGTCACGCGTCCGCTCACGGCCTGGCTCACGCCCGTGGTCTGGCCATTGGGAATTGGCGCCGGACCAAGCGGCGTCCACGGCGTAAGCAGGCTGGCCGGAAGCAGCGGCGCCTGCGCGCTGGGCGTGGTCGGGCCCACAAAATTCGGGTCGCCCGTCCCGCTGGCCACCGCGTCCTGTATCTGTTGTTCGCGGTTCTGCATTACATTGATGGCGCCATTGCGAATCTCCGGCTGGAACTCGGGGTCCATCAGTCCGCGCAACCGGCGGTTGTGTGCGTTTCTCATGCGCAGGTAGAACTCTGCATCCACGGTCCCGCGGGCAAAGTCCGGAATATCGGCGCTGTCCGTATCGTTGTCCAGTTGAATGCGGTCAGGCTCGGGCGCTGCATTGGGGTCCGCCGGGGTTGCGTTTGCATCGTCAGTGGCGGAGCCGGCATCGGGCGCTGGGCTGGCAGTGGGAGTTGGTTGCGGGTCAGGCGACTGGCCCAAAGCGGATGTGGCGAACATCAGGCAGACAAAAAGTGACAGAGCAATATACAACGCACGGAGGGAGAGCTTGCGCATCGGCTGAACTCCAACAAATCTGATTTTTGGGATACCTTGAAAACGGCCTGTCTTTACAACTTCATGCCTGTAAGACAGTGGGGCAGGTCCGCAAGACAGCTCTGAAGTTGCCGCAGCAGTATTACCGAACCTAATACTAAAAGCAATGGTAGTTTACGCCGCTAAAATCGCGGGTTTGGGAAGGGGTGAAAGCATCGCAGGGCGATAGGTTTGTGGTTGAGGACAGCGCCCAGGCGGCCATGATCGCTCTTGGACGGCTGGCCACTATCCTCGCCGAACAGTGGCCAGTGCCCCGTATGTCTCACAGGCGCATGCTAAAGCAAAGCTAAACAAGAGTGCGGAAGCTTTGGAAAGGCTGCAATGTCCTTCCATCCTCCAGCGCCGCAGAGCGCGAAAGAGCCTAGCCCGGGTGCGGAAGCCCCGGGTAAGTATGGAACCCACTACGCGAGCCCCGTAGGCGGCGACACATCGCGAGCACGTTGTATATACCGGCCCCGAGGACAGCACACGTCTCACAGCCAGGCACAAACCATATCCACTTAATATTCAGCACCAGAAATCACGACAAGCTCCTGGCCCAGATTCCTGCTGCCGGTGAGTGACTGATGTAAGGTAATTCGTAACCGTTTCAAATCTGTCGTCCTGAGCGAAGCGCATCGAATCTATTTCAATCAAGATAAATGATGGGCGCGAAGTCGAAGGATCGCGAGAATATTTCCCTCACCATGCCGATTCAGGGAGTTCGCACCATACTGCTGAACCATACTCAGAAATCGTTGCGACCATTGATATGAAGCGTAGAAGAAAAGCCGTTTCTAG
>DATBCN010000312.1:0-3191 GCA_036270475.1 Candidatus Angelobacter sp.
CCCAACGGACGAGCTGATGATGGAAGAGGAGCGGTTGCGGCATCTGGCCGCCAATCCTCCGCAAGAGATTCTGGTTGTGAGCGATTTCCACCTGGGCCGGGGCCGCAACCCCGCGACCGGCCGCATATCCCGAACAGAAAATTTTCTGGCGGATGAGGCGTTTGCGCGTTTTCTTGCTTACTGTCGGCCGAATCCGCAGAAACTGCTCTTTATTAATGGCGACACTTTTGATTTTGTGCGCATCTGCGAACATCCGCATACGGAAGAGGAAATGGAAGAGTGGAGCGAATTTTTAAGGGCGTTCACAGTGGCAAAGACAGCAGAGGAATTGCGGCGGGCAATCTCTGGTACGGAAAGAAAGTTCGGACTGGAAACAGATGATTACAAGAGCGCCTGGAAATTGCTGCAGATTGCGAAGGGGCACAGGGTGTTTTTCCAGGCGCTGGCGAAGTGGATCAACGGCGGCGGCTTGTTGCTGCTTTCCAAGGGGAACCATGACCTGGAGCTGTATTGGCCACTGGTAAGGAATTCGTTTAAACAACTTTTGCAGAGAGAAGGCGCAGAGGCAGACAGGTCCAGTACGCAAGTGTTTTATTGCGATGATTCACTCCGCATCGCGAATATTTATTTCGAGCACGGACATAAATATGACCCGCAACAGCGGATTGATGACAGCGATCCCAGCCCCGTGCTGAAAAACCAGCCCGGACAGTTGAAACTGCCTTTGGGAATTTTTGTGAACCGGTATCTGGTGAACCAACTGGAAAAGCTGGAGCCGTTCCTTGGCGCGGTCCGGCCCACGGAACGCATACTGTGGATGCTATTGCGCAGCCATCCGCTTGCGGCCATGGGGGTCCTGTTCCGCTCACTGCATTTTATTCGCCGCGCTTTTCAAACTTCGCATGTGCGTGACTTCTTCTGGTACGCCGTATACATCGGTTCGCTGATCTTGCCGCTTTTGGCCGTGCTGGTGATTGCAGGCATCTTTGCGTTTGTGAACAATCAAGAGATTACGGTCCACAAACATCCCTGGAGTACAGCGGCGCTTGGTTTGGGCATGGTTGCGCCCTATCTGGCGGCAGCGTTGCGGGAGATGGTGAAGTGGCTGGGACGCAAAAAGAAAAAGGGCACAGCGGCGGGAGAAGATGAAATGGCCCAAGGCGTCAACGCCGCCATAAGGAAATTTAAGTTTCCCCGCGCCGCCACAATCTACGCGGTGATGGGCCATACGCACGATCAGGACATCCAAAGCCTACCCGACCTGGATAGCGCCAAGGTGCTGTACCTGAATACAGGCACATGGATCCCAGTCTGGCCCAATAACCGTCCTGATTTGGATGGGCAGGTGCTGTTTCCGTTCATACATTTCCGTCGTGCTGGCCAGCACTACAGCCACGAATATCTGGAGTGGAGAGACGATCGCGGGAAGCCGGCAGAGAGCTATATTTTGGAGCCGCCAGCAAGGTAGACAAATTTTTCCTGCACAAAAACGGCTGTTGCGGCGAATCGCCAGAAAGAATTCAAGAGCCGGTGTATAGCTGAAGAGACGCCCAATAATAAGGGCGGCTGGAAAGATCACCGGAGTGCAGCATTTTGACCTTTGCCGCGTGCAAAGCGTCAGAAGCGCTTTTGCCGCGCTTAATTTCGCCATAGAAATCATTCATGAGCGTGGGAGTCACCGAATCTTCAGCCTCCCACAATGCGGCGACTACCTGCAAGGCCCCCGCGCGCATGAAAGCCCATGCCAATCCCACAAGTCCCTCGCCCGAGTATGTGCGCTGGCCAGCCCCGTAACAGGCGGAGATGGTTACTACCTCGGAGTGAATCGGCTTCTTGATGATGTCGTGAGCGTAAAGCTTGTAAGCGTTGTCTTTGTCAGGCGAAAGGATGATGGCGGAATCGAGGGGGATTAACTGAACGGCGGTGCCATGCGTAACAAAATCGATGAATCGGTAGTCTTCAGGTCTGGCCTGGAAATAGGCCGGTGGCGTGGCATCCTTCTCGGCGATCAGCGTCTTCATGCCCGGTGAGAAGTGCGTGGCGACTGAGGCCATCTCTTCTGCTGCGTGCTTCAACTTGGGATATTCGGGAGTGACCTGGACGGGATCGCCCATCAGGAGCAATTCTTTTGGCGTTCTGGCCATGTGCCGCTGCATCCCGAAGCGAAACAGAAGGGAACTGGAGTTTTCAATCACAACATCATCGATCCAGTAATGCGGAGCAGCGCCGGGAACAATCAGGGTTTCAAAATTCAATCGGTAGAGGCTGCCATGCGGGATAATGATCACATGGCTCCCGGGCGTTATGAGAGACGCCGCTGGCTTGACCAGCATGTCATACAGTGCGTCGCCGCCGGGCGAGTCACCCAGTTTGCGGCGGTCAAGCAATTGCGCGGTATAAAGCTTTACTGCTTCTTCAATATCTGATTTTTGCGGCAGCCGAAAAAGCGTAGGTTGGCCCGCCGAAATCACCCAGAGGTAAGACTGTTTGTCTGCCAGCCAATACGCCAAAATGATTTGATTGTTGCGCCGGAGGGAAAGTTGAATCTGCTGGAGATTTAGCTTTGCTGCCGGAGCATTCACGCCAAGGCCCTCAGAGAGGGTACGGGAGCGGCTGTATTCCGCTACCTGTAGAGCACGCACTGTTTCGCCATGGTCGACCAGGAAGCGCACATATCCATCAAAGAAGGGCGCCGCATCGAGGACCGAAATGCGTTGCGCCTCCTGTTGGATAATGGAACGAGCCGATTCCACGGTGCGGATGGCATCCTGGAAGGCGCGGTCCGCCTCAGCAGTCTTTCCCCAATCCACATAGAGATCGGCGAGGTCAGATTGAGCCTGCCAACGGAATGATATGTCGGCATCTGGGCTAGCTATTATTTCCTTGAGCAGCGCTTCAGCTTCACCGTGCTGTCCCTTGGCTGCTGCTATTTCTCCGCTCGTCAGTAGATATTCGATGTAGAGAGGGCTCTCCTTTTTGTTGCCTCCCATCGCAGCCACTTTTTGGTTGTAATCTTCAGCCTTGGGGAGATTGTGGCGGCCCAATTCAACCTGGGCCAGATTGTGCAGAATTTCCCCCAAATCAGGGTCATCTTTATTGTTCAGACTGTTAGACAACTCCATGGCATGGAGGTATGCGGCTGCGGCTGCATCGTAGTTTTTTTGAGATAAATATTGATTACCCAGGCTCTT
>DATBCN010000313.1:0-2390 GCA_036270475.1 Candidatus Angelobacter sp.
GCAGTGTGCGCGGCAGATGGGATTTACTCTGGAGGAAATACGCAAACTGTTTTTTGGGTTCCGGGCAAACGTACCCATCTCTGAGCGATGGCAGAAGCTCTCTCAGCGGAAATTGGCGGAACTCAGCGCTCTGGCCGAACAAATAGAAAACATGCAGACTCTACTTAGGAGCATGGCAGAGAAATGCAGTTGCAGCGCCCTGGACCAGTGCGGTAAAGGCATCTTTCAGGGCAACTGCGGACCAAGCGGGCCAATTCGTCCCCTTCAGGCCGTTCACCCTAAAAAGGTGCGATTGTAAGAAACAAATGCCTGGCCCGCACTTCCGCGGATAAAAGGCGGATTTTGATGTCCTCAAACGCAAACCATTCTATCGAATACATCTGCTGTCCAGGCCCTAAACGCCCACAGCCCCGGTGGAGCCCAGCGGCAGAAAATACTGGGTGCCCCGAATGGGTTCGCTCACGCGGCGCAAAAGTTCCTGCAGATCAGTGTGGCGTTCCACAAAATCGATATCGTTGGTATTTACCACCAGCAGGTCTGATGATGCGTAGTGAAAAAAGAAGTGCTCATAGGCCTTGACCACTTCTTCAATGTAATCGTCGCTGACCGCGGTTTCACCGGCAACGTTTTTCTTGCGCAGGCGTTTCTTCAGGACCTCGGGCGAAGCCTGCAGATAAATCACCAGGTCGGGCGCGGGAAGTTGCTGGCGGAAGAGTTGGTAATAGCGGTTATAAATTTCCAACTCGGGGTCGCTCAGGTTGATGTAAGCGAAAATTTTATCTTTTTCAAAGATGTAGTCCGCCACCACGGTCTTGCGTGATGTGGGGCCAACCTCCAGCCGTTGCAACTGTTCAAAGCGGCGAATGAGAAAGGTAAATTGTGCCTGGAATCCCGCGCCGCGCTCGCCTTCATAAAACGGCCGCAGAAAAGGATTATCTTCCGGCTCAATCACGCGCTGCGCGTTCAACCGGTCCGCGATGATATTGGCCAGGGTGCTTTTGCCCACACGGATGGGGCCTTCCACTGCTATATATTGTGGTGGTTCAAAAAGCTTGGCCATGTGTCACTGAATGCTTCACTACTAAATGGGTCACGGTCACGTGACTTGTTCCGCAGGATATATCGCGAACGGCCTGCTGGCAATGTGCAATCAGTTAACAGGCTGTGGAAAGCGGGCTGGGGATTTTGTAAATGGAGAATTTGGTAAGTTGGTAAATGAAGATGTGATTCAATTTAGCGGCCCTGAAATTTACTCATTTACCAATTTACCCAATGAGCAAATCCTGAAAAATGTTTTGGCCCTTCATTGCGCTTACGTCGGCTGCCGCAGCCAGCTATGCCGGATACGCCGCCATGGCGCCGGGGGCGCAGCTCTATGGCCGAACACTTACCCACGGCAGCGATCCCGGCCAGATGGCGCTTACCTATGATGACGGACCCAACGATCCGCATACGTTGCGCCTGCTCGATCTCCTGGCGAAGCATGAAGCCAAAGCGACGTTTTTTCTGATCGGCAAATATGTGCGGCAGCGTCCGGAAATTGCCCGCGCCGTGCTGGCTGCCGGACATGAGATTGGCAATCATACTGATAGCCATCCTAACCTGATCTTTGTTTCTGCATCGCGGCTGCGCCAGGAACTTGAAGACTGCAGCAAAACTCTGGAAGATGCTTTGGGCATCAGAATTTCTTTGTTTCGGCCGCCGTTTGGCGGCAGGCGGCCTAATGTTTTACGCACAGCGCGTGCCATGGGAATGCAGCCGGTCATGTGGTCCGTAACGGCCTATGACTGGAGCGCCAAATCGCCTGAAGCAATCGTGGATAAAGTCACCCGGCAGGTGGATTCACGCCACAAGCCACAGGCAGAGATAGTTTTGCTGCACGATGGCGGGCATCTGGCCTTTGGCACTGACCGTGGCCATACCATTGAGGCGACCCGGCGTCTGTTGGAGCGGTACGCGGGTAAGAAGTTTGTGCCGGTTGGCGGACTTACACTCTGAACGGGTGACATGGCCTGAAAGGACTAAGGTGATTATCTCCAATGCGCTTTTGCTCTAACCCGTATAATTTCAGTGTGCGCCGCCTGATCTGCAGCATTGCCTTTTTGAGTTTTGCCCTGAGCTTAAACGCGTCGGTGCCTGCCAACAATCCTTCTGCGCTTAAGCGAGTTGCAGACCGTCCGGTCGAGGCCCTCCCGGCTCTGGCGCTGACTGCCAGCCCAACCGATATTTCCTTTTACGAAGAGTTTTATCCCTCGGGTGCGATGCGGAAGCCGTTGCAGCCAAAAGCCGGCGTCCTGCATTGGATCGCCAGCCTGATCAAAAAAGCCGTCAGAAGGTAAATTTCACTCCGAATTGAGCGGCAAAAGGCACACCCACATTGGTGCCCGGTC
>DATBCN010000314.1:0-2039 GCA_036270475.1 Candidatus Angelobacter sp.
AGCCCCAAAACGACTCATCAATACCGGCGGCTTTGCCAAAAAAGACCGCATCACGCACCGGATCGAAATCACTTCACTGAAAGACATTGATGGCGAAGTGAAGAAGTGGATCAGAATCGCGTATGAGATGGATGAGTAAGCAGAGAAGCAACACCTTAACCGCGGATTTACGCGGATGCTCGTGGATCAGAAAATAGCAGCGCACGCGGAGCAACAAATTTTGTCCATTTATCCAACACCGCGAGCCCGACTCGCGCGCCGAGCGGCCGCCTCAGGCGCAGAAAACATCATCCAAGTGCCGAACACCGGAGCGGTTTGTCGCGTAGCGATCAAAAATGGGAAGCCGCGAGGCCGACTTGCGCGCCGAGCGGCGTGCATCAGGCGCAGCACGATCTTGCATGGGCGATACCTCTGGAGCGGGGTGGAGCGAGGCAATAGCCTCGCGACAGAAGGAAACGAAAAGGCCGTCCGGCAACTGGACGGCCTTCTCTTTCAAGGGAGAATAGTTCCAACGGAGTTCAAGAAAAGCCATCAGAACTTTCTGGCGAAATCTTATTGGCCAGCGAAAGGCAGTGTCAAGGAATTTTTCGAGAATAAATGCCTTTGTTTTCAGTAGTTTAACAATCTTATCAACACCGTCTTGTAAATGACAAAAAATGTCACTTTGGCGGTTCTATTCCCTGTAAACGTTCCTTTTTCAGGCACTTATGCGGTCACTTAAGATTCAAACGGATAATCTCAGCCGACTCTTGACGGCTGAAAACCCGATTTGGGAAGAACCGGTTGGCCAGGATTCTTATGCCTCCAAACACAAAGCCAAAGACCAGAGCGCCTACCACGGTGATCACGCACAACAGCACCAGGGCCACAATAAAACCGGCCCGGTCTTCTGCCGGTTTGGTCTTGGTCGGCTGGAGCAACGTCACATCGGCGTCATAATTCACGGAAGCAAGCAGCGATTGCGCTTCATCGGCGGGAATGTTGCCGCTCACGGCCACAATATACGGTCCGGTGCGCTTAAAAAAGAAAGGGCCGCCGGAAAGTGCAGCGGCTTGCATGGCGTCCATGCGCTCCCGGGCAATTTGCGGCGTGGGATAGCCGATGAGAGTCACCGACGCTTCACCCTGCGAGGTGCGATATCTGCCAATCGCCAGCTCAGGGCCTTTGCTGAAGTCGATCAACTGCGCCGGTAGTAGTCCGCCCAGGCGTTGCATGGCTTCCGGGCCAACAATGTAGCGGCTGCTGTTGCGCATCAGCGATTGCGCAGGCAAATTGCCGGGCAGCGCGGGCAGTTTGCCGGTATTGTCCTTGGGGCGCGGCAGTGCATCGGCAAGGGCGCGCAGGTCGGCGCCGGACATCGCGGACAAATGCTCGATGGAAACATCCACCAGGACATTGCCTTTAAAGAACAAAATGCGTGAATTGCTGGAAGCACCCTGGTCGCCGATTTTCTCCACCTGCATTTGCGGCTGGACGTAATAAGTAAACGCGCCAAACGCGCCGGTGGCGTCATTAAAGCGGGCGGCTTTGATCTGCATGGTGCGTCCGCTGCGTGCGTAGGTGGCTGTCTCCAGGCCGGCAAAGCCGTATTCCTTCAGCACCGGGGCGTCCGTGGGATCGGCAACCGCGGGGTCTGGCGTTGTGGTTACGCTTTTTGTCTCGATATGCCAGCCGCTGAACGACGGAGGCAGCACTCCGGCGGGCTTGTCTTTTGCTTTCTGGCCCAATGCGACTGCGGCAAAGAGCAAAACAATGGAAATGCGTTGCATCATCGGGCTGAAAAAGAAACGAAACATCACCTTAGTTAGACACCAGTAGCGCCTCTTGAGATTCTAAACGCTTTTTGCAGGCGGTCTGAAAGAATACGGTCGTGGCCGGTCTTTTTACTCATGTTGTGTGCAGCAGCAGTGATAGGCCAAGCCGGAAAGCCGGACTGGCGTAAAGACTGGCTTTTACTGGTCAAATTGGTGCAATCACGTCAGACCATAATCGGAAGCCTCGGCCTTGCGTAACAAACAGGGCTGACCGCAATTTTGTTA
>DATBCN010000315.1:0-5873 GCA_036270475.1 Candidatus Angelobacter sp.
CTTTTAGCACACGGTCCAGCGGGCTGATTGCCATTACTGCCGGGTAAATTTAGGATGTGCGGTCTGGAAAAAACAGTCATTCTATTTTGGAGAAACCACAAAAATGTCTTGCGCTGCCTCTGCTGAAAAAATCCTGACCCATCGCTGCCTCACCCTGCTGGCCGTTGTGATGATGTTTTGTACATTTACGTTTGGACAAGCGGACTCCAAACCACAGCAGAACAAACCGGGCAGCAAGAAGGCGCAGGCCGGTGCATCAAGCAAGGAAAAGAAATCGGACACGGCGCAGACAGCAGCAGAAAAATCACAAACTGCGGCGGATGCAGGCGAGCAGGAGGAAGCCAAAGGGCCATGGCATGGACTCATGTGGCGGCTGATTGGGCCTTTCCGGGGTGGCCGCGTGCTGGCCGTGAGCGGGGTTGTTGGCGACACACATACTTATTACTTTGGCGGCGTGGGCGGCGGCGTTTGGAAGACAACCGATGGAGGCCTGACGTGGCGTCCCCTGACAGACAAAGTGAAGGATATGGCGCCTTCCATCGGCGCCATCGCCGTGGCGCCCTCTGATGCGAATGTGATTTACGCCGGGACAGGAGAAGCCTGCATCCGTGGCGACATCATCAATGGAAACGGCGTCTACAAATCCATTGACGCCGGCAAGACCTGGACATTCACTGGCTTGCGGGAAACCAGGGCCATCGGACGCATCGCTGTTCATCCTAAAAACCCAGATATCGCTTATGTTGCCGCGCTGGGACATCCGTTCGGGCCCAACACTGAACGCGGCGTTTATCGCACTTCGGACGGCGGAAAGAATTGGACCAAAGTTTTGTACAAAGACGATCATTCCGGCGGGATTGATCTCTCACTGGATCCCGCAAACCCAAACGTGATTTTTGCCTCGTTGTGGCAGGCGCAACGCTCTCCGTGGGGGATGGATAGCGGCGGCCCCGGCAGCGGACTGTATCGCAGCACGGATGGCGGCACAACGTGGAAGCAACTTACCGGCCATGGCTTACCTGAAGGAACGCTGGGACGCATCGGCGTGGCCGTGGCCTATAGCGGCAACCGGGTCTGGGCGCTGGTGGAAGCCGAGAAAGGCGGACTGTTCCGCTCGGACGACGGCGGCGATACCTGGACGCTTACCAACAGCGATCGCCAATATCGGCAGCGGGCCTTTTATTACACCCACGTATTTGCCGATCCCCGCAATGCTGACGGCGTGTACGTGCTCAACACTGGAATGTATCGCTCAAATGATGGAGGCAAGAGCTTCCGCCCCATCCGTGTGCCCCACGGAGACAATCATGGATTGTGGATCGATCCCAATGATCCCAACCGGATGATTGAATCGAATGATGGCGGCGCAAACGTGAGCACCAACGGCGGCGCAAGCTGGACCGCGCAGACCGGCCAGCCGACCGCGCAGTTTTATCACGTGATTGCCGACAATCGTTTTCCCTATTATGTTTACGGCTCGCAGCAGGACAACTCATCGGTTGGGATCGCCAGCGCGGCGCCAGGCGGAATCGACCGCACAAGCTGGTATGCCGTAGGCGGAGGAGAAAGCGGTTACATAGCTCCTGATCCGCGCGATCCGGAGATTGTCTATGCCGGCTCTTACGGCGGAGAAATTACCCGCTACGATCACCGGACAGAACAAAACAAGAACGTGACGCCGTGGCCAATCAATCCCATTGGCGCGGCCGCTGACGCGCAAAAATACCGCTTCCAATGGACCGAGCCGATCGTATTTTCACCGCACGATCCCAAAGCCCTGTATTTTGCCGCGCAGGTGCTTTTCAAGTCGACCGACGAAGGCACAACCTGGCAGATCATCAGCCCAGACCTGACGCGCAATGAGAAGAGCAAACAAGTTGCTTCCGGAGGCCCCATCACCAAGGACAATACCGGCGTCGAGGTTTATGACACGATTTTTTCCGTGGTGGAGTCCCCGGTGCAGAAAGACCTGATCTGGACTGGCTCGGATGACGGTCTGGTGCAACTCACCACTGACGGCGGCAAGAACTGGACGAATGTAACTCCCAAGGCCATGCCGGAGTGGGGAACGGTCAGCATGATTGAAGCGTCCGCTTATAACGCCGGCACGGCTTATGTTTCCGTGCAGCGCCATAAAATGGATGACCTTGCTCCCTACATTTTCAAGACCACGGATTTCGGCAAGACCTGGACGAGCCTGACCAACGGCATTCCCGCTGATGCTTTCGTCCACGCCGTGCGTGAAGACAAGAAGCGCAAAGGCTTGCTCTATGCCGGCACGGAGCGCGGCGTGTTCTTCTCCTGGGACGATGGCGTTAGCTGGCAATCTTTGCAGGGAAACCTGCCCGTCTCGCCGGTGTATGACCTGATCACCCACGGCAATGATCTGGTAGTGGCCACGCATGGCCGCGCGTTCTGGGCGCTGGACGATCTGTCTCCGCTGCAGCAGTACAAACCGGAAATGGCCAATGAAGAAGTCCATCTCTATGCGCCCAGTGCGGCCAATCACACGCAATTCGGAGGCGGATTTGGCGGCGGAGGCGAGCGCGGAGAGAATCCTCCATCAGGCGCGGTGATTTATTACTCGCTGAAAATGGCGCTCAAAAAACCAGGCGAGAAAAAGCCGGAAGACAAGAAGCCTGAAGCCGCGGCGCCGGCAAATACCGCATCCGCGGAAGGAAAAGAGCCAGGGCAGGCACAGGCCTCAAATGCACCCGTGCCGCCAAAAACCAGCGCCCCAACCGGCGGATCCACTGATGAAACTAAAGCCAAGGCTGCCCCCATTACACTGGAGATTCTCGATCAGAAAGGGCAAGTCGTCCGCAAATATCCGCCCAAGACGCAACCGGGTGAAGCTGCGGGTGACGATGAAGGGTTTGGACGCCCGCCGGAACGCGGTCTGCCAACCGAAGCTGGGCTGAACCGCTTTGTATGGGACATGCGCTATGAAGGCGCGACGCGCGTCCCCCGGTCCCCACTGTGGGCGGGCAGCACAGACGGTCCGCATGCTGTACCCGGCAAATATCAGGTCCGGTTAACCGTGAATGGCAAGTCTTCCACCGCTCCGCTGGAAATTGTTCCCGACCCTCGCCTGAAAGTGACACAGCAAGACCTGGAAAAGCAGTTTGACCTGCTCATGAAGATCCGGGAACGAGTGACCCAGGCGCATGAAACGGTAAACCAGATTCGCGACATCCGGGCGCAGATCACCGCACTGAACAAACGGCTGGAAAACCAGCCGCAGGCCAAGTCCGTGGCTGAAGCGGGCAAGCAACTGGACAAAAAAATGACTGAAGTGGAAGAAGTGCTGATCCAGACCAAAGCCAAGAGCGGGCAGGACGTGCTGAATTATCCCATCCGGCTGAACAACTATCTGGTGGCCCTGGGCAGCGTGGTGGATAGCGCGGATTCAGCTCCAACCCAGGTTTCTTATGAAGTTTTCGCCATGCTGAACAAGCAACTGGATGAGCAACTGGCCCGCTGGAAACAGATTCTGGGTACAGATATACCGGCTTACAATGAAATCGTAAAAAAACAGGAGGTCCCGGCTATTATCCTGGCCAAACCTGCCGATTCAAAGGATGATGGAGCGCAGTAGAACCCGCGCGGAATCAGTGTCTTAGAGATGTTGCCTCGTTGTCCCATTTTGGGAATTTACGAATTACCAAAGTGCCACCTCCTAAGAGCAATTTAGATTGACCTGGGCTACGTGTGAAGGTAGAGTCTCTCGTGTAGCACCCGAGACGAAAGAATGTCTAATACCATGTTTGCTATCTGGATCGGCCTATCAGCGGGAATTCTCCTGCTGTTTCTTTACGCAGCGTTTTTAAACCTGCGGCGGAGACAGTCACAGGGAGCGGAACTGGGTGATTTGATGAACTCGTTCCTGCCGGTAAATGTGGAAGTGCTATCAAGTCTGGTCAATCCTGCCCAGCAACGCCATCTGCAGGAAACCTACGGCCATGAAGAACTCATGAGGATCTACCGCCAGCAAATGGGCGTAGCCATTGAGTGCCTGCGCCGCATGTCGCACAACGCCGCCCTGCTGCAACAGGTGGGCTATTCGCAGTTGCGCGGCGGCAACCAGTTGATCACCTCACTGGCTCAGGAAATGGTCGATGCCGGAGTTCACGTCCGTTTATATACATTCATGGGCTTGATCGTGCTGCATGCGCGGAACGTGCTGCAATGGATGCCGTTGTTCTCTGCCGCACCCTGCAGGGACGTCCAGAACCTGGTTTCCACCAGTCTCTTGCCGGCTTATGCCCAACTCAAGGACAAGGCTGACAATCTTACCTGCCTGAAATTTACGAACCTGCAGGAACCGTTGGCCCACAGCCTGTAAATCTTTTCAACGACAATCAGAATTTGAGTAGACGTGCGGGGATTAGCGCTTCTCCGGATGGACAAGATCCTTGAGGGATTTTTCCCATTTGGTGGCTTCGAGCAACACTTCAGGTGAAGGGGGGACCGGTGGCGGCGTAACAGCAGCGTTGGGCCGCGACCAGAAACAGTACAGCCAGACAATGCATGCAAGATCATACGCAATCACTGACCACATGGCCAGAATTGCGCTACGGCCGGATGTATGCATCCATGAGCCATGCAATAGCAAAGAAGTGGATACATCCAGCCCGAACCCGAATGCGATCCCGAATTCCTGCTTGTCCCACTGTCTTCCCATGAAGATCATTAATAAAACAAACAAGAAAATCATCATGCCGCGCAGGAATTCATAGATGTGAATGGCCGTTCCCAGGGTCGAGTAGTGACCGCCTAGAACGGCATTGAGGATGGCTGCCGCTGTAACAAGAATTGCCGCGCCAGGGAATGACAGGCGGTAGAGCCGGGTCCGGTAAAAAGCCGGGAAAAGCCGCTTGAAAAACAGCTCATAGGTGGCCAGGAAAGCTGCCACGGCAAGAAATGTATCCGATACCCAGTAGATATGATTGTACGAAGGAGACTTTAAAGCCGCCAGTCGAACCAGGCCGACCGCTTCTGCCGTGACAATATAGAAAAGAAAAAAAGGGTAAATCTTATACCAGCGGCGAAAAAGCAAGACAGCAGCAAGCAAGGCCAGCAAAGGTAGTCCCAGCCAGTTCAACAAAAAAATTAGCGAGCCTTGCCAAGTCATCTTAGCGGTCAGCCTAATCCAGCCACGCCAAAAGAGCAAAGCTAATTCCCGCTAACCAGTCATGAGACTGTTGCTGCGTCAGTTTCATCACCGCGAAGCGACTAGCGGGGGCTCAGTTGGGACTTGCCCTGGTCCGGCGAACAAACTGCTCTGTGAAACACCAGCGGCTGACAACACCAACGTGAAAACAAGTAAGCGCATTGCGATCTTCATTATTAGTTTCCTCCAATTTTTGCCTTCAGAATTGCCTAAAGAATTGCCAATAGAGTACAGGAGAATTTAGAACGCGCCACAAGAATTACAGACGGAGGCTCATTCCCATATTCACACGCCATTAACCTCGCCCCCTCGGCGGAATTCTGTACTGTTGACATTTGCGTTCACTTTTGACCAGTAAAGAACATTAATTCATGAATTTAGCTCCGATTGCTTAAGATTTTTATGCCGTATGCCTTTCTCGCGCTCGAATGAGCGGTAGAAAACAGCCCTGTTTCATTTCAGTAAAAAATATGGTGCAAATTTTTGCACTGAGGTATTGGGCTGAATTGTCCAAGTCGGCGGGCGGCAACATTCCCCAATGATTGCGAGGCGCTACCGTCATCCACACTGCACCCTGCGCCATTCACAGGTGTGAATTGTATCGCATGACGAACATTTTGTTTCTATGGCAGCAATAGGCAGAGCAGAGAAATATTTGCACGGCGCGATGCCCGCGCATTTCTTCGCTGCTATGTTTTCT
>DATBCN010000316.1:0-1570 GCA_036270475.1 Candidatus Angelobacter sp.
CGGATGGATGATCTTGTTGTTCTCAATTCGCACACCGTTATTTACCAGACTGTCAATATTGAATCCATATTCCGTGTTGATAGCAGTGTTATCGTGAAACACGGTCTCGCCCAGGTCCCATCCACCGTAGCCGATCTGGTAGCCTTCCACCAGATTGTTCCTTACCTCGGCAGTGGCGTTCGCCACCGCGATTGCCGTGCAGAGGTTGCCAAAGTGCCGTGTCATGCTCACGTTTTCAATCAGGTTGCCGTGGTTCTGTGCCGGCCCTAACCGCCGCTGCACCGATGCAATCTCTATTGGAAACGCCTCATACCGCGCGCTCATCTCGCCGATCTCAGCGGCGGCGTTGATCACATTGACATCATGGACCCAGTGGCCGCCCAGGTCTGATCGCAGGTGGATCGCGTCCAGAACCAGCGCCCTTACTCCGTGCTGGCGTGCCCGCGATTTCAATTCCGGATAATTCCCGTCAATCGTGAGATCTGAAATCTCAATGTTCGACGCCGCATCAGAGTTGGCGCCAAAAACCAGATTCACACCCGTATCCACGGGCAGGTTGCGCGGGTCTTTGGGATCGGTTATCGGCAGGTACGCGGCCAGCTTTACCGTTGTTTTGTTTTTCCCCGCGCCATGGATCTTCCATCATTTGCCCATGGTGAAACCGTTTGCCGTGGTATGCGGAACGGCAATGATGAAATCGTACGCGCCCATGGTGGAAAACGCCCCCTCGCCAAGGCATACGATCAGGTTTTCCGTCTTCGCCACTGGTTTGCCTGAATTTTGGGAATCGGAGCAGCCTTCGCTGTAGCAGCGCAGGATCGTGTCAAAAGCCTGAGCGGTGCTGCCATCACGTGCATTAGTTGCGGATGCACCGGAGCCATCGTCCCCATCGCGCAGCGCAATGTAAACCCTGCTCGCTCCCTGAGGAAGAGATCCGGCATCAACGGCGCAATCGGAGGGCAATCCTGACTCGTCCGGCCATATGGGATCAATCTCCGGTTTGAACGTTGCATGCGCCACCAGGAAATAAACCGCTATGGCCAGCACAAAAAGAAACACCGCTGAAGATTTACGCATTGCGCAAGCTCCTGATGATTTTGTTTGTCAACCCGGTCAGCGGTAACCGGCTCACGGAACCGAGCGGGACCCAGCGGCCCTTGCCGACCTTTGCTGAAGCATGCACAAAGACCGTGTAATCAGTAGTGGTAATCGAGTGACGCAGCCTCAACAAAGGCGCAGCGGCACTTTCCACCGCTTCAATCTCAGGCAGCTCCCACATTCCTGGCATGAGCGAGTGTTCCTTAGCCCGCTGCCGCAGGCGTATGCTTCCGTTTTTGCGGATCAGCGCGTAGTGAAGAGTAGCCTTTCGTCTGGCCTGACGCTCAGTTTTTTCAAGAGGACCGCGCGAAGCGCAAAGATTAAAGACCGGACACAAATGGCATACAGGCTTGCCCGGCAGACAAACGACCGCGCCAAGTTCCATCATTGCCTGGTTGAAATCTCCCGGTGATTCCGGAGCAAGCAGCGCGGCAGCTTCTTGCCAATATTGAGGCTCACTCAGTGATCGTCC
>DATBCN010000317.1:0-3359 GCA_036270475.1 Candidatus Angelobacter sp.
ACGAAAATACAATCTGCAAATGACCTGCGTTCCACTGGAGAAGCTGGACCAGTACGACTGCGCGTTGATCGTGACCGACCACACCGACTACGACTATAAAAAGATTGTGGCTGAATCAAAGCTGGTAGTGGATACGCGCAATGCCACGAAGGGGATCAAGTCAGAGAAGATTGTGCATTGCTGAAGAGCAGCACTTAGCAATTAGTAATTAGCCGTTAGCAATACCCAGAAGGCTTGCGCCGCGGATTTTCACCGATTAACGCAAAGGGATAAAAAATAGCCGCGAATTTCGCGAATGGACACGAATCAAAAATTTATTCGCGTATTTCGCGTTGATTCGCGGCTGGTTTTGTTGGCTAGTTGCTATTTGCCAATTGCTCTTAGATCGAACTCATGTTCGACAAGAACTGCCCGTTCGATGGCGTCTTGCCCAGCTTGTCGATCAGCAATTCCATGGCTTCCACCGGTGACAGCGGGTTCAGCACTTTGCGCAGCACCCAGATTCTCGCCAAATCTTCCTTGGGGATCAGCAGCTCTTCCTTACGCGTGCCAGAGCGCTGAATGTCAATGGCCGGGAAGACGCGCTTATCCACCAACTTGCGGTCAAGGATGATTTCGCAGTTGCCGGTGCCCTTGAACTCTTCAAAGATCACGTCGTCCATGCGCGAACCAGTATCAATCAGGGCGGTGGCTACGATGGTCAGCGATCCGCCTTCTTCAATGTTGCGGGCCGCGCCAAAGAAGCGCTTGGGCCGCTGCAAAGCGTTGGAGTCCACGCCGCCGGAGAGCACTTTGCCCGAAGGCGGAACAATGGTGTTATACGCGCGCGCCAGACGGGTGATGGAATCCAGCAGGATCACCACATCGCGCTTGTGCTCCACCAGGCGCTTGGCCTTCTCAATCACCATCTCAGCCACTTGCACGTGGCGGGCGGCAGGTTCATCGAAGGTTGAAGAAATGACTTCGCCTTTGACCGAACGCTGCATGTCCGTGACTTCTTCCGGGCGTTCGTCAATCAGCAGCACGATCAGCACAACCTCCGGGTGGTTGGTGGTGATGGAGTTGGCGATGTTCTGGAGCAGCATGGTTTTGCCGGTGCGGGGCGGAGCAACGATGAGGCCGCGCTGGCCTTTACCGAGGGGAGTAAGCAGGTCCATCACGCGGGCGCTCACGTTTTCCCGGACGGTTTCCAGCTTTAAGCGTTCCTGCGGATACAGCGGCGTGAGGTTGTCAAAGAGGATTTTGTTGCGCGCTTCTTCCGGCGATTCAAAATTGACCGCTTCAATCTTTACCAGCGCAAAATATTTTTCGCCTTCATGCGGCGGACGCACCTGGCCGCTGATGGTGTCGCCGGTCTTTAAATCGAACTTGCGGATCTGCGAGGGCGAGACGTAAATATCGTCTGGGCCGGGAAGATAGTTGTAATCGGGGGAGCGGAGGAAGCCATAGCCATCAGGCAGGATTTCCAGCACGCCTTCCGCGAAGATGTGGCCTTCTTTTTCACTCTGGGCCTGCAGGATTTTGAAGATGAGGTCCTGCTTGCGGAGACCGCTGGCGCCAGGCAGGTCAAGGGTGCGCGCGATCTTGGTAAGCTCGGTGATATTTTTTTCTTTGAGTTCTGCGATTGTCATTTGTCACCTACGGGAGTTTTACGACTGATTAGGAAGGATTGCTTTTGGGACCAAAGAGGCGAGAAGTACTCCCCTCAGAGAAACCTGAGAGGCCCGCCAGGCAGCCTTGCCCAGCGGGATTTTTTTCAGGAAAGAACTATTATGCAGCCCGGCGCTGCGGTTGAGCAACTTTTTCAGCGTGAATTTCAATCACTGACTCGGCTTCGCCGGCCTTGCCAACACGCACCAGGACGTCATTCATGGTCTCCTGGACCCGGGTGTTCGGCTTGTGAAACTTGCGCGTTGCCTTGGAAAGCAACTGGCACAATAGATAACGGTTCTTCACGGTATCAAGTGCGTGATAAATCAAGTCAGATCTCATGACTGTCTTTTCTCCTTATTTATTAGTTCGATGTATAGTTTGATTCTTTCAATGTACGAATGAATTCAAATCTTTATGGGCCAATCTGCACCGGGCACAGTGCAACACAAAATCTCTTTTTGCCCTATTTATGGGGCAACTTACATCTGATGTTGTGGGAGTTATCAGAGACCCTTGTGCGAATATTAGACGCACGAGAGGCGGTCTGAGTTGCTCAAATTTTCAACTTTGTCTGAAGTGGCGATACTCGTGACAAAGCCAGATTGAAAACCATCGTTAAGACGTTATACGGTAAACGGCAATTGGCTAAACGTCAAGAATTTTTTGCGGGCTGAATGGAATAATAAGTCCTTATTTTCTTATAATTTACTCAGAAATAAGTCTTTATGGAATGATGTTTTTGTAGTTACCCTGTCCTTTTGAGGTCCTTCAATGACTGATTCCCGTTATCCCATTGGCCGTTTTACCCCTGACCAAAATCCCACCCCGGAGACGCGCAAGCGGCATATCGAGCAGATTGCCGGGTTGCCCAAACGCATGCGCCAGGCCGTTGCCGGATTGAAAGACACCCAGATGGACACCCCTTATCGGGACGGGGGGTGGACCCTCCGCCAGGTGGTGCACCATGTGGCGGACAGCCATATGAATGCCTATATCCGCTTTAAACTGGCCCTCACGGAAGACACGCCGACGATCAAGGCTTATGAAGAAGGCGAGTGGGCCAAGCTAAAAGATTCACAGCTTACGCCCGTGGAAGTTTCACTCACCATGATTGACTCGCTGCATGCGCGCTGGGCCGTGCTGCTGCAATCCATGCAAGCGGAAGACTTCCAGCGCAGGTTGATTCATCCCGAATCCGGCCCGCACGATGTGGATTGGCTGCTGGGACTATATAGCTGGCACGGAAACCACCATCTGGCGCACATTACGAGTTTGCGCGAACGCATGAAGTGGTGATCTCGCCGCAGATTTCGCAGATAGCCGCAGATTTAAAAAAACTCAGCCGCGAATTTCGCGAATGAACACGAATCAAAACTTAAAATGATTCGCGTTTTTCGCGTTGATTCGCGGCTAATTCTTCCTAATCTGTGTTTATCGGCACAAATCAGCGGCAAATTGCTCTTATGGAAGGAACCCCAGGTCCTCCGGCAGTGCTCCGGCTATCGGCGTTTCAAAGAGCGGAGGCACAATGGCCGGCAGCAGGCCAACGCTGTCTGGATCAATCGTAAGCGCGCCATCACTGGCAAAAAACACGCCAATCTGGATTTGCGGTTCAATGGCAATCGGCTTGGGCAGCGAGGTCAGGAACGTGTGCGGATTGTTCAGTCCCAGTCCCAGCGGGAAAGCGATGTCATTGCGATAGAGCG
>DATBCN010000318.1:0-12823 GCA_036270475.1 Candidatus Angelobacter sp.
CCCACCACGGTGATTTTGTCGCCCATGCGCTTCTGCAATTGCACCAGCGAAGGCATCTCCGCGATACAAGGCGCGCAGTGCGCCGACCAGAAATTCAAAACCACGATCTTGCCGCGGTAGTCATGCAAGGATACCGTGCGGTCTGAATCCTTCACGGTAAAATCCGGCGCCGTTGAACCAATCATCCGCAGCTTGGGCTGATCATTGCAGCCGGTAAAGCCCGCCAAGGCAATTGCCAGCAAAACCGATAACACCATACGAAGGGATTTCACCCCTTTATAATAACCCGAATCCCGATGGAGACAGCCCACGCGGAAGTAACCGTTGATGTTATTATTCCCGCCCGGAATGAGGAGGATTGCCTTGGCCGCTGCCTGCAGTCGCTGGTCGCCCAGCAGGGAATCTCCTTTCAAATCACCGTTGTAGACGATGGCTCCACTGACAGGACGCGAAACATCGCCAAGTCCTTCCCTAATGTCCGCGTACTAAGCGCTCCAGAGCCACAGCCGGGAATCATGGGCAAATGCAACGCTGTAATTACCGGCGCCAAAGGCAGCAGGGCCGAATGGCTGCTCTTTACTGACGCCGATACCGTTCACTATCCCGGATCGCTGGCCACGTCCGTCAGGGAAGCGGAGGAGCGGCGTGTGGATTTACTTTCCTATTCTCCGGAGCAGGAAACGGATTCATGGTGGGAACTGGCAGTAATGCCTTTGGTCTTTGCTGATCTGGTGCGAACCTACCCACCAGACGAAGTTAACGATCCGGCGGATTCCACTGTCGCTGCTAATGGCCAATACATTTTGGTCCGCCGCGAAGTTTATGAAGCCCTTGGCGGCCATGCTGCTGTAGCAGGCAAGATACTTGAAGACGTTGAGTTAGCTAGATTATTTAAAGCTGCCGGTCATAAAATATGGTTTCGCCAGGGCGCGGGATTAGTGCGCACCAGAATGTACCGAACCTTCCACGCCATGTGGGAAGGGTGGACGAAGAACCTCGCGTTGCTTTTCCGCCAGCCCCTCCAGTTAGCAATCATGCGCGGGGTTGAATTCACCACGCTCCTATGCACTTTCGTTTGCTGTTCATTTTTTTTTGCTCGCAGTGACGTGCGCTACGCCTATGCTGCAGGCGTCCTGGGGACCATTTCGGTTCCAAACTTCATCCGCCGCATTCACCGCGCACATTTTCCCTGGAAGGCTAACCTCATGTCTTTTCTGGGTTTACCACTTTTTGCGGCGCTTTTGGTGCGTTCGCATATCCACTCAAATGTGCGCGGCGAGTTAACATGGAAGGGGCGCAAGTACAGACATTCCGCACCCGAAGCAGGGCAGCATTCATCTAATTTGGAAGGGCGATCGTAAGCTAACGAGCAGACTCTGATGGTCATCATCTGACATGGTCTATCTAACCAGGAAGGCAGAATTTTCGGCGTCGCATTACTACCACAACCCGGAGTTCACCCCGGAGGAAAACCAGCGCATCTTTGGCAAATGCAACAATCCGCATGGCCACGGTCACAATTACACGCTGGAGGTGACCGTAAGAGGCAATGTAGACCAGCGCTCCGGCTTCGTCGTGGATCTAAAAGAGTTAAAGGACATCATGAACCGCGAGGTGATTGATGCCATGGACCATCGCTTCCTCAACAAAGAGGTTGCAGATTTTAAAGACCGCATTCCGACGACAGAAAATCTGGCCATCAGCATCTGGCAGCGGCTCAACTCCAAACTCAATCTGGCGGAGCTCCATCGTGTCCGCGTTTATGAGACGCCGGACCTGTTTGTCGATTACTACGGAGAGGCATGAAGGCATATCTCACCAGGCGATATTGGTTTTCCGCTTCGCACCGTCTCCACAGTGACGATATGTCGGCGGAAGAAAATCACTCTGTCTATGGCAAGTGCAATAACCCGCACGGGCACGGCCACAATTATTCACTGGAAATTACGGTGGCAGGGCAGGTTGATCCCCGGACCGGCATGGTTTGTAATCTGATGGATTTGGATAGTTTTGTGCATAAAGAAATTCTGGAACGTTTTGGCCATCAGAACCTCAATACCTTGCGGGAATTTCAGCGGATCGTGCCAACCACGGAAAATCTTTGTGTTGAAGTCTATGGCGTTTTGAAAACCGGTTTTCATCACGCACAAGTGGACAAGGTCCGCGTGGAAGAGACCATGTTGAATTCCTTTGAATATGCCGGCGGCGAGGCAATCCGCTTTTAGGAGACCGAGTTGAAATCAGGAGCTGCTGTGAAGAAGTTTGATAAACCCTCTACGCTGTCAGCCGCGAGCACGCAGGAATTGCTGCATGAACTGCTGCTGCGTTTAGGCGAAGATCCAGACCGCGACGGTTTGGCGCGGACGCCGGAGCGCATGCAGAAGTCGCTGGAGTATTTGACCAAAGGGTATGACCAGGACGCCGACAAAGTGCTGCATGGCGCATTGTTTGACGTGACGTATGACGAAATGGTCATCGTTAAAGACATTGAGATGTTCAGCCTCTGTGAGCACCACCTGCTGCCGTTTTTCGGCAAAGTGCATGTGGCCTATATCCCCAATGGCAAAGTCCTGGGCCTGAGCAAAATTCCTCGCCTGGTGGATATTTTTGCCCGCCGGTTGCAGGTGCAGGAGCGCCTGACCGTGCAGATTGCCGAAACCATCCAGAATGCCATCCAGCCGCAGGGCGTTGGCGTGGTGGTTGAGGCGCGCCATCTGTGCGTGATGATGCGCGGCGTGGAAAAGCAGCACTCGTCGGCTGTGACCTCACACATGCTGGGCAGCTTCCGTTCCGCGGAAAAAACGCGCGAAGAGTTTTTGTCGCTCATTCGCAACGGCAAGAACGGCAATTCGTTCTAATGCCCGCGTCTAAAGCTAAGCGACTCAAGCTCGCTGTAATCACCGGAGGTGGTAGTGGTATCGGCCTTGCCCTGGCCCGGACCTTCGCGCGCAATGGCTATGCAGTGGTCATCTCTGGCCGCGATGCCAAACGTCTTCACGCTGCTGTGGAAGCCTTGAAACGAGACGCCGCCGATGTTACAGCCGTTGCCTGTGACGTCCGTGATCCTGCTTCAGTCAAAAGGCTTTTTCAGAAGATCACTAAACTGCATTCGACCGTCGACGTGCTCATCAACAATGCAGGTGTTGCCCACGCCCTGGCTCAGGTAGAAAAACTGCCAATCGAAACCTGGAAAGTAGTCATCGACACAAACCTGACGGGGACATTCCTGGTGACCCGCGCGGCCCTTCCGCTAATGCGCGCTGGCGGCACCATTGTGAATAATCTCTCGGTTGCGGCAGTGCAGCCGTTTACCGGCATGTCCGCGTATAACGCTTCAAAGTTTGGCGCTTTGGGATTCACCCGCGCGCTCCGTGAGGACCTGCGCCAGCGCGGGATTCGGGTTGTGGCGCTGCTTCCGGGCGCAACGGATACAGATATCTGGAGCCAATTCTGGGCCGACGCGCCACGCGAAAAGATGGTCTCGGCCGAAACCGTGGCGGAGGTTGTCTTGCATGCCGCTTCAGCCCCACCGAATGCAACGATTGAAGAGATACGCATCGGGCCATCCGTTGGAGTGCTCTAAGGCCAGGATGAGTCCGGTATTAGCTGGGGCCGCCTCTACTCAATAATCTTCAAAGGCGTAAACGTTTTTTCGGATCGGCAAAAGCTGGATCAACAATGCCCAGCAGACAAACCCGCCCACGTGGGCCCAGAATGCCACGCCGCCCGCCGGTCCACGGGAAACCGTCAGCGCGGAAGCAGCGCCGCTCAATAGATTTACGATCAGCCAATATCCCAGCACCAGCCATGCGGGAAGCCAGAAAACGAAAAAGAACCACCACGTAAGTACGCGGGCGCGCGGATACAAAACAAGATACGCGCCCATCACACCGGCAATCGCGCCGCTGGCGCCAACCGTGGGCACGGGAGAGTTGAAATTGAACAAAAGATGCGTAACGCCGGCGCCCACGCCACAAACAAGATAAAAAATCAGGTACATAAAATGGCCGAGCCGGTCTTCCACGTTATCTCCAAAGATCGCCAGTCCCCACATGTTGAAAAACACATGCGGCAGGGAAGCATGGAGAAACATGGAACTGAGGAAGGGAACCAGGGCAACTGTTGCAGGCAGATAGCCTTTCATCCACGCGGCAAAGTGCTGAGGAATAAACGCGAACTGCATCTCAAAATCAGCTTCAGCGCGTGCTCCGCCGGAAAGCTGTAGGGACCATTGAAACAGGAAAATGCCAATGTTCAGCACGATAAGGAAATAGTTGACAAACGGTGTTGTCGATCGGGGAGCGTCGTCTCGAATGGGTAACATGCGATGGCAGCTTCTTTTATTATCATGCTTGATAAAGCGAAGTTACTCAAGTGGACGCTGTACTGATTATCGACAAACCGGCGGGAATGACCTCACATGATGTGGTGGCGCGGGTGCGCCGCATCACCGGTGAGAAGTCCGTGGGGCATCTGGGAACGCTCGATCCCATGGCCACGGGCGTGCTCCCGCTGGTCTTGGGCCGGTTCACCCGGCTGGCGCAGTTCTATAACGAGGCTGACAAACGCTATGAAGGCGCAATCCGCTTTGGCTGGGCAACCGACACATACGATGCTGAAGGCAAGGCCATTGGCCCGGAGCAGCCAGTCAACCTTTCACTGGAGCTGATACGCGAAGCAGCAGGCGAATTCACGGGCGAAATTTCGCAGTATCCCCCGCCATTTTCCGCCAAAAAAATTGCTGGAATTCCTGCCCATCGGCTGGCCCGCAAAGGGCAGCCTGTGGAATTGAAACCGAAACAGGTAGAGATCAAGGAACTTGAGTTCTTGTTGTTTGACGGCAAACAGGTTCGTTTCCGCGCCTGGGTCAGCTCAGGGACTTATTTGCGGTCGCTGGCCCATGATTTAGGACGCAAGTTGGGGCCGGGAGGCCATCTTGCCGAACTCAGGCGGACGGCTGTTCGCGAGTTCACCATTGAAGAGGCCTGCAGTCTGGAACAACTGGAGCAGGCCAGCGATGGAAAGACTCTTGATGACCTTTTTCTTCATCCCCGGCTTGTGTTGCCGGAGTTTCCCGCGGTTGTGGCCTCGGCGGAGAGCGCCGCCAGAATCCGGCACGGCGGCGCAGTTAACTTGCCTGAATTCAGCAAAGCTGGTACGGTCAGGGTCTTTGCCGGCCAAAGGGAACTGCTGGCGATTGCGCGCCGTGTGGCGGGGACGCTGTTTCAACCTAAAGTAGTGCTTCATGGCTAGCAATATAACTCAATAAAAAACAAAGATAAATTTATGCGGAACTAGCCGGTAGGGCCTCTTGTAAATCTCCTGTTGACAATCAAAAGGAGATTGCGTCTATACTTCTGTTGAATAACAACAGGAACACAAGCGGCAAGAGTTGGAAATTTAAGGAGTGCATGGATGACCGGGTTGCGTATCCTGATCGCACGAGTGAAAGGGCTGTTTGCCGGCGCCAAGCAAGACTACGAGCTGAATGAGGAATTACGCGCCCACCTGGAAATGCTGGTAGAAGAAAAACGCCGTCAGGGCATGACTGACGAAGAGGCACGCCGGACGGCCAAACTGCATTTCGGCGGAGTTGCCCAGACCGAGGAAGCATACCGTGAGGGCCGCAGCCTCCAATTCGCTGAGACATTTCTGCAGGACCTTCGCTACGCCGTGCGGCTCTTGCGCCGTTCGCCGGGATTTGCCGCAGTCGTCGTTGCATCACTCGCGCTGGGAATCGGGGCCAACACAGCAATCTTCAGTGCCGTGGACGCGGTAATGCTGCGCATGTTGCCGGTAAAAGATCCGCAAGAGCTCGTCATGCTGGAATGGCATGCCAGCAAGTGGCCGGAAAAATACGTCGAAGACCTTGAAGGAAGCAGCTTTAGTGATGACCACGGCGGGCAGTCCAGCTATTCCTTTACCTATACGCAATATCAGCGGTTCAAGTATGAGAACCACGTTTTCTCCAGCACATTTGCCTTTGCAGCGAACAGTGAGGAGGTCAATGTCGGCATTGACGGACGAGCCGAATCCGCGCTCGTTCATGGCGTCTCCGGCAATTATTTCGCCGGTTTGGGAACGCAAGCCGTGGTTGGGCGAATGATCCTGCCGGAGGACGATCAGGCGGAGGCCCCGGCGACAGCGGTCATCTCCCATAAGTTCTGGCAACAGCGATTGGGCGGAAGCCAGGAAGCAGCGGGAAAGAAAATTGTTGTAAATAGCCTACCGGTTACGGTTGTTGGGGTTGCACCGCCTGACTTCTTTGGACTGGAGCCTGGAAGCTCGCCGGACATATTCATTCCTCTGGCAAAGTATTCCGCAGAACAGGCGCGCCTGGGATCAACCAGCAAAACTTTCCTAAACGATCCCAAGCTCTGGTGGGCCGGTGTGATTGGGCGGATGCGGCCCGGAGTCACCACCCAACAAGCACAGGCTGAACTGCAGGTAATGTTTGACCAGAATTTAGACGCTCTTTGGAAGCCTGATCCTACCAGGCCTGCTCTCCGGGTGGTCCCAGTCAATCAAGGCCTGGACAGCCTGCGCCGGCAATTCTCCAGTTCGTTGCTGTTGCTCATGATGATGGTGGGCGCGGTCCTGCTGATCGCCTGCGGAAACGTTGCCGCGCTCCTGCTGACCCGCGCCAGTGCGCGACAACGGGAAATTGGCGTGCGGCTCGCTCTGGGCGCGCGCCGCGGACGGCTTATCCGCCAGTTGCTTACTGAAAGCGTTTTACTTGCGTGCTGCGGCGGATTGCTTGGTCTGGTTGTAGCCAAATGGGCTGGCAGGGTATTGCTGGCTCTGCTTTCCAGTGGCCGAACACAGATTAATTTGGAGTTGCATCTGGATTCCCGCGTACTGCTCTTCACAACCATGGTATCCATCGTAAGCGGGATATTGTTTGGCTTGGCGCCGGCCCTCCGCGCCACAAGAACAGACCTGGTTAGTTCGTTGAAACAACCAAAGTCGGGAGCATCGGGGCGGCGATTTGCCACCGGCAAAGTCCTGGTCGCCGGCCAGGTTGCATTGTGCCTGCTCTTGCTGGTGAGCGCGGGCCTATTGCTGCGGACTTTGCAGACCCTGCAAGGACTTGACCTTGGCTTTAACCGGCAGAATGTTTTGCTGTTCACCGTGCGTCCGGGGCTTAACGGCTATAAAGGCCCCCAGCTCGACAATTTTTATCTTGAACTGCAGCGGCGGATACAGAGGATTCCCAGTGTTCAATCGGTCACCTTTTCCGATCGCAACGCAATAGGCCAGGGCTCGGGATCCACATCCGCGGCGCTTCCCGGATATATGGAAACTGGCCGGGGGGCGGATTTTTACCGCCATGTTGTTGGTCCGGATTATTTTTCAACGCTGTCTATCCCTATCCGATTTGGGCGCGCACTGGGCGAGCAGGATACACAAAGCGCTCCGTTGGCGGTCGTGGTCAACCAGAAATTCGTGACTACATACATGCATGGTGATAACCCCCTGGGCCATGAAATAGTCTTCGGCGGCAAGAACCACCCCGCGCGATACCAAATTGTGGGCGTTGCCAGCGACGTTAAATACTCCCGTATTCGCGGTGAATCTCCGCCTACAGTGTATTTCTCACATGCGCAAGTCTTTGCCATCGCTGGTGGATATCAGCAGGACGCACCGGCCTTTTCCTGGCCCTTTATGACCTTTGCCATAAAGAGTCCACAGGCAGGGCAGCCGCCATTATTGGCGGACATCCGTCGCGAACTGACCTCTCTCGATAAAAATGTGCCGATGGTAAGTGTAAAAACCGAGACTCAAGTTGTTTCCGAGGTGCTGTTTTTGGAGCGGACGTTTGCCGCGCTGAGTTCGGCCTTTAGCTTTCTTGCGTTGCTGCTGGCGTGCGTGGGACTCTATGGGACCATGGCCTATGCGGTGGCCCGGAAGACCAATGAGATCGGCATCCGCATGGCCCTGGGCGCCGAGCGCGGCAAGATCCTGCGCATGGTGCTGCGCGAAACAATAGTCATCGTCCTGGCTGGCGTTGCCGTGGGATTGCCCGCTGCCTGGGCGGCAAGCAGTTTACTGAAGACCCGGCTATTTGGAATGAGTCCGCATGATCCGTTGAGTATTGCCATGGCAATTGCCGTCACGCTTGCAGTAACTGCCCTTGCTGGATATATACCGGCAAGAAGGGCATCGCGCGTCGACCCGATGGTGGCGCTTCGTTACGAGTAAATTCAGGCAAAAACACACTGAAGTCGGCCAATTATTGGCATATTATCAATGTCTGATAACGAATATTATGTAAAATACACGATTGGCCCGCTGATTCCAGCTTGCTTTGGGCGCCAGGGGCGTCAAAGCTGCGGTTTCTCCCCGCAAATGGCTTTTAGATCAGCCTTGAAGGTTTCCAGAGTCGCTACCCGCTCGGGCGTGGCTTCCAGGATTTCCTGTTTGTGAACAAAGACCCTCCTGCCATCGCGCTCAACGAGCGGCCCCAGGCTTTCACCCATGCGCCAACCCACATTACCAAGAATCTGCAGACCTTCTGGTCCGGGGACGAGAAAAGCAATGCAGCTATCCCGCAGAACGCCAATGGCTTTGGGAAAACGGTCAAAGGTTTGCAGTTCAAAGCCGGCGACGTAAAGGCGTTGGAGTTGTTCTTCAGGATTCATGTCGCTTCGCTCCAAAACCGCCATTGAGCGATCTATTCCATTTCGCGGAATCAGGCGCTTGCAGCAAAGGCTCGGCGCGCAAGTCGGCCTCGCCCTCAGTGGGCTATCAATTCGCATCTACATCTTGTAGCGGCCCAGGTCCTCATCATTCAGTCCTTCCAGCCACTTACGCAGGTCGTCTGACGAGATGCGGTCTGCCGAGGTGCTGGCCACTTTGGAGGTTTTCAGGACCTCATCCTCAACGTAGATAGGGCAATCCAGCCGCAAGGCAAGCGCCAGGGCATCAGACGGACGGGAATCAATGCTGATGACTCTTCCCTCCCGCTCCATCCAGATGACGGCGAAGAACGTATCGTCGCGCAGCTCATTCACCACAATTTTGTGAACGTGCGTGTCCAGGCCGATCAACAGATTCTTGATTAAATCATGAGTCATGGGCCGCGGCGTGGTCACTTTTTCAATTTCCAGCGCAATGGCATTCGCTTCATACACGCCCACCCAGATCGGCAAGACGGTATCGCTGCCCACATCTTTTAGCACCACGATTGGCATATTGGTGACGGGATCCATCATTAAGCCGCGAATTTTCATCTCCACTTCCATCGTCGTCTCCTGTCGCTGCGCAACAGCCAAGATGCTCGCGACCGATCCAGCTCCTTCAGCCTTTCAAGCCATTTCCCCAACAAGACTATTGGGAAAACTCTTGGTTACCAGAACGTTAACATAACTGCCCACCGCCGGGACCAGGTTCTCCGGCACGGTGAAATTCAAGGTAATGTTTTGCGAGGTGCGCCCAATGATCTGGCCGCGGGCTTCATTTTTCCCTTCAACCATTACTTCAAGTGTTTGCCCAATTCGTTTCTCATAATTCGCCCGCTGAATTTCGCGCTGCCTCTCCTGCAGAAGCTGCAGACGCTTGGATTTCTCTTCATCCGCGATGCTGTCAATCATGCCCAGTGCCGGCGTATTGGGGCGGGGCGAATACTTGAACGTAAAAACGCCGTCAAACTGGCCTTCATGGAGAAGCGTTATTGTCTCTTCAAACTCTGATTCAGTCTCTCCGGGAAACCCAACAATCATGTCCGTGGTGAGCGAAATTTCTTTTCCCGCCGACCGGACCATGGCAATCTTTTCCAAATACATCGCGCGCGTATATTCACGGTTCATCGCTTTCAGCACACGCGACGAACCGCTCTGCACCGGCAGATGAACGTGGTCACACAACCGGGGTGAGGCGACAATGGCATCCACGATATCTTTGCCGAAATGCCGTGGATGAGAAGTTGTAAACCGCACGCGCCGGATGCCGGGGATTTCGCCAATCGTGTACAGCAGCTCGGCAAAAGTCTTCTTGCCCAGCGGATCGGCAAAAGCATTTACGTTCTGGCCCAGAAGTTGAATTTCGGTATAGCCCAGGTCAGCCATCTGCCGCGCTTCAGACAGCACCGAGTCTGATGTGCGGCTGCGCTCCTTGCCGCGCGTATACGGTACAACGCAATAGGCGCAGAACTTGTCACAGCCTTCAATAATGGTGATGTAACCGCGGTGCGGGTTGGTGCGCGCCGTGAAGTCGGTTTCAAAAGTGAGGTCAGTCTCGCGATCGTCGAGCCCGGTGACGCGATTTTCCCCTGCTTCAATCTGCACCAGCATTGCCGGCAGGTTGCGATAGGAAGCCGAACCCGCCACCAGCGACACATATGGCGCTTTTTCAAATATCTTTTCGCCTTCCTGCTGGGCCACGCAACCAAGGACGCCAAACTTTTTGCCTTGCGATTGCAACTTTTTGTAATCATTCAGACGGTGGAAGACCTTTTGCTCGGCCTTGTCGCGAATGGAGCAGGTGTTATAGAGCACCAGATGCGCCTCTTCCACGGTCGAGACCTGGCGGTATCCCTGATGGACGAGTGTGCCGATGACTTTTTCCGAGTCATGGACATTCATCTGGCAGCCAAAGGTCTCCAGATAAAACGTCTTTTCCTGCGGTTCGCTCACAGCTCCAGTATAACGCAGCAAAATAGCGGCGTTTACGGTTATTCTCTATGGGTGGGCCGGGATTGGGACTAAATGGAAATGGATGAGAAAACTCGCTGGGACAAAAAGCACAGCGAACGAGCGAACAGTTCATTCGATCCTGACCCCTTTTTGGTAAAGGCCTATGATGAGTTTCTTTCTGGCGCGCGGCCCGCAACGGCATTGGATGTGGCGGGCGGCGCGGGTCGCCATGCGATCTGGCTGGCGGGGCGAGGATGGAATGTAACCCTTATCGATATCTCTGAAGTCGGCTTGCGGCAGGCGGAAGAAAATGCGCGACAAAACGCGGCCATGGGATCGATCGTCACAAAACTTCAGGACCTCAACGCCATGCAGGACCTTGGGCGCGAACAATACGATCTTGTGGTGGTATTTTCCTTTCTTCAGCGCGAGCTGTTCCCTGCTTTGTTGGCCGCAATCAAGCCGGGCGGGCATGTAATTTACAAGACATTCACCACGGACCAATTGCCCTTCGGCGTTGGGCCGAGCGATCCAAGGTTCCTGCTGCAGCCGAATGAACTGCTGCGTGCGTTTCAATCGATGCGGATCCTGCACTACCACGAAACGAGCCAGCGCAAGGGAGTAGCGGAGTTGGTGGCACGGAAATAATCGCGGCGCTGCTGAATCGGCGGCTCTAAATCAACAACGCCAAGCGATCCGCAAAACTATTTCTGCATCTACAACAAATCAGCACGAAGGGCAGAAAAAATTTCCGCAGATGCTAAAATCACACTCTCCCATGTCGAAGCCAAACATTGCACACGGTCACGCGGTAGAAGGTAAGCCCAAGCCCCAACAAAACCATTGTTTTGGCTGCGGCAAAGACAACGCTTTCGGCATGCATTTGGAATTCTCACTGGATGAGAATGCACGCCACGCCATTTGCCACTTCAATTTATCCAGTCGATACACCGGCCCGCCAGGACACGCTCACGGTGGGATCATTGCCACCATCCTGGATGAAGCCATGGGCAAGGTAAACAAATTCCGCAATGTGCTGGCGCTTACGGGCGCAATGGAAATTCGTTATCTGCGTCCCGTCCCCCTGGAGAAACCGCTGACTGTAATTGGATTTGAAGAGAGCGTGGAGGGCCGAAGGCACATCAACGTGGCGGAGATCAAGGACGATAAAGGCGAAGTGCTGGCGCGCAGCAAAGGAACATTTGTGGCCATTGATCCGGAAAAGATGTTCGCGCGGCACGTTGAAACTCCAACCGTGTAGCAGAGGAAGAAATGGCGGAGTTCAAGGTAAGTCAAACGTCGTTTCAAAGCAACGAACGTAAGATTCGGTTCGCTCTGTGGGGAGCAGTTCTTGTGCTCTCAGGCATTACTTTATTTGCCGTGTTGTCCGATCATTCTGAAGCTTCTCCGCTCAAGACCGGTTTCGCCTGGGTTGCAGGTTTGATAGCTGCGGGCATCGTTGTAAGCGCAAATTTATTGGCGTTTCGCAATGCAAGTCAGAGTGTGCAGCGCGGGCTTCTCTTTGAACTGACGAACAAGGAACTCGTCCGCAGAAAGAGCGGATCGCCTGATGTACGAATTGAACTCGGTGAAATCCAGGCCTTGTATGAAGGACGTGGCTGGTTAGTGGTGGAAAGCGCTGCACCGCGGAAGAGAATAGCGGTCCCGGACGGAGTGGAAGGATTTGCCGCACTCCGCGCGGAGCTTACCAAGTATGGCTCTGTCAGCGCAATGCCGCGCCGCTCCGTATTCGCTTTCAGCTCCTTGCTGGCTTCACTCATTTGTTGGACTTTCGTGCTTTGGTCGAAAAATCACACCGTGGTAAAGCTCGCAGCCGCAGTGGTAACGGTACTACTGACGTGGGAATCTCTCCGTCTTGTACGGATGATGAAAGGTAGGCCAAAACGGTATTTTGTCTGGAGCATGATCGCCATTGGTTGGATAACCTCCCTGGTGGTTATCTACATCAATGTACTTCGCCCGCGATAGACACCCAGACCATCCAAAACGCAAGCACGAAGGGTCACCGGAACGGGAAATCAGCCAGAAACAAAGGCGTGATTCCATCAGCAGAAATGCTTCCAACCGAGTAAAATAGATTGTTCAGCCCTTAGAGTTTTCGCCGTGGCGTATGGAGTTGGCGCGGCGCAGGAGTTCGCAATGTCAAAATCACGGGAAAAGAAGACAAC
>DATBCN010000319.1:0-2127 GCA_036270475.1 Candidatus Angelobacter sp.
GACGAATTCAACCGGCTTACACTGGAGTTTCTGGCAAGGACTTCAGTGGGCCAGCGTGCGCGCAAAGCACTTTAGGCACTAACAGGATTTTCCCGGTCTGTGCCAGACTAAGGCAGGATTCAAAGCCGTAAATGCGTGAATATCTAAAGTCGGCGTTGGCCAGCGTGGATCGCGAGGCGTGGCAGCGGTTTTTTATGGCTGTTGCCGGACTGGGGCTGGCCTTTGCCGCGGCGGTATTTTCTTCCGTGGCGCGCGAACGCGGCAATACCCTGGCCACCGCCATATTTGCGCTCTCCGCGCTTTTCCTGGCCGGCGTTGTCGGCCTGCTGACGGTGCCTTTCCTGGCGCGCCGCGTGGCCTCCCACCGGATGAAAGACGCCTTCCATTATGAGCTCACGCGTGAAGGCATGGCCTACATCGGCGTCTTGCTTGTAATTACCGTGGCTGCGCTCAACACCGCGAACAACCTCTTGTTTATTGTGGTGGGCGCCATGCTGTCAGCCATTGTGGTTTCAGGCGTGGCTTCAGCGGCGGTGCTGCGGCGGCTGGAACTGGATGTGATCGTCCCCAGCAATGCCTTCGCCGGAAAGCCGGTGCAGGTGCGCGTGAACCTGATGAATCCGCGCCTGTTGATGCCGGCTTTTTCGGTCAAGGTCTTTAGTCCAGTGGTCAAAAAGAAGGCCCGCCGCGGATGGGAGTGGGCCAAAACCGAATTTGCCTTTCCCAAACAGCGGCGCTGGTTGAGCCTGCCGGATTACACATTGCGCAGAAAAACTCCTCCGCCCGTGCCGGAGAAGATCCTGACCCGTCCGGTGTATTTCACCTTTGCCGCGCCCAGAAGCACGGTGGGTACGGAGCTGGAGCTGTCGTTCCCCAGACGCGGACACTATGAGCAGGATGGATTCAGCGTGGCCACGCGTTTCCCTTTTTCCTTCCTGGTCAAGAGCCGCAAAATCACCTTGGAACGCGATCTGCTGGTGTATCCGGCGCTGCTGGAATCGGACGATTTTCTTGATGTGCTGCCCATGATTACCGGCGAATTTGTTTCGTTCGTCCGCGGACGCGGCACCGAGCTATACCGCATTCGCGAACACACCCCGCAGGACACGGGCCGGTTCATTGACTGGAAAGCCACCGCCAAGACCGGAACACTCAAGGTGCGCGAATTTACCCGCGAGGATGAACGCCGCCTGCGCCTGGTGTTCGATAATCCCGGGCCTGGCCGTGTAACCCCCATGGCGTATGAGCATGCGGTCTCCATGGCGGCGTCCCTGGCCTGCCATTTCAACTCTGAAAACATTGACCTCTCTTTTGCCGGCTCCTGCTACGATGGCGGGCTGCATCTGGCGGATTTTCTGCGTTATCTGGCAACGGTGCTGCCAGACAGCCGCGATCCCTCATTCCTTGACGCTCTGCCGGTCTCACAGGACTACAACGTAATCCTTACGGCGCGCAAACCGGGCAGCCTGCCCAGCGCGCTGTGGCACAGCTCCTATGTCATCTATATGTGACGTCGAGAACCTTACCATGGACACGCCAAGGCGCGGAGAAAACAATCCTTACCACTGATTTTCACGGATGACAATGATTCAGAGGCGGCAAATCGAGTGCGGGCAGGAACCAGTGAGCATTCGCATTGTTCGCGTCCATTCGTGATGAAGCAAAATGGCTGACAGGCTTTCTCTGGTTCCAGCCCGCCTGTCACTCGCTGCCTAAGAAAACCTCGGGGTGCTTGTATGCAATCGTAAGCAGCTTTAAAGTGGCCTCTCGGGGTCGTCGCACTCCTTGTTCCCAGCTTTCGACGGCGTTGGGACTTACATTGATGATCCGCGCAAAGACAGCCTGGCTTACGTTAAATGCCTGTCGGATGGCGCGGATCTGGCTTGGCCGAAGTGGTTTGGGCGGCGGTGGCAACTCCGTGACGCGTAAGAGCCCTGGCGTGCCCAGTTCGTGGGCCAGTGCCTCCTGGAGAGACTGCTTCAAATCATCAAATGCTTTCACACTCTTTTTTTTCTTGGTCTTCCTCATGACACCAGCCCTGCTTTACTTCGCTTTTTTGATCTCGTTTACCAGCATCCGCAGCACTTTTCGCTCTTCGGTCGATAGATCCTCTTGCTCATCCTTGTC
>DATBCN010000320.1:0-1818 GCA_036270475.1 Candidatus Angelobacter sp.
TGGCAAAAGCTATTCGCAACCACTCACGGTCAAGATTGATCCGCGCGTCAAAACTGCGCCGGCAGGTCTAGCGCAGCAGTTCCGGCAGTCACAGCAGCTTTACAGCCGGCTTTTGTCTCTTGCTCCGGCGGTGGAGCAGGCCGGCGATCTTCGCAAGCAAATCAAAGAGCTGCAAAAGAGCGCACAAGGCAACGTGCTTGCCGCGGTCAATGCCCTGGATAAGAAGTTGGACGATGTTGCCGGCAGCGCCGCGCCTCGCCGTCCCGGCGCTGGCACTCAACCGCCCAATCTGGGGCTGATGCGTACGCGGTATCTCGCGCTGCTGGGCATGCTGCAGGAGGCTGACGTTGCGCCCACCACGCAGGCCGCCGCCGCCGTGGACGAACTGGCAAAACAACTCACCCCGTTGATGCAGAGCTGGCAGCAGATCAAATCAAAAGACCTGCCTGCGCTGAACCAGCAGTTGAAAAACGCCAATCTTCCTGAGCTGAAGCTGCAAAGCGTGGCCATGCCGGCAAGGGTAACCGTTTCATCGAAGGATGAGGACTAGAATAGATTTCGCCCCACGCGGTTGACACTCGCATGGCGCATGACTAATCCGCGGCTGGAGTTCCTAAAATTATGAAGTTGCGTACTTTCTTTTTTGTTCTGCTGATCGCTGGTTCGTCCTTTTCTCTGCTTGCCGATGAAGGCCACTCACACCTTGCGCCCGGTGAAAAGCTGGGCGCAGTCGCCTTCCCCACTTCCTGCGCCGCTGGGGTGCAGAAATCATTTGAGCGCGGCGTGGCGCTGCTGCATTCGTTTGAGTATGAATCGGCGGAGAACCAGTTTAAGCAAGTCGCCAAACAGGACCCTCGTTGCGCCATGGCGGATTGGGGCCAGGCCATGAGCCTGTATCACCAGCTCTGGGGCCGCCCATCCAAGGCAGACATGAAGCGCGGCAGTGATCTGCTGGCGCATGCCCAACAGCTCAAGCCAAAGACCGCGCGTGAGCGTGAATACGTAAATGCGCTGGCTGCGTTCTATCATGGCCCGGAAAAAATTGACCACCGTGAACGCGCCAATGCCTATGCTGCTGCCATGCAAGCGCTCAACCAGCACAATCCTCAGGACCGCGAAGGCGCGGTGTTTTACGCGCTGTCACTGCTCGGCTCCGGCCCAGAGCAAGATCCCACGCTGGCCAATCCCAGGAAAGCCGTTGCCATTCTGAACCAGCTTTTTGAGCAGGACCCCGGCCATCCGGGGATCGCGCATTACATTATTCATGCCTGTGACAATCCTGCCATGGCAAATCTGGGGCTGGCGGCAGCGCGCAAGTATGCCAGCATTGCGCCATCGTCGGCGCACGCTGTCCACATGCCGTCCCATATTTTTGCCCGGCTTGGATTGTGGCAAGACGATATTGATTCCAATGAAGCGGCTCTCCGCGCCGCGGCCAAGATGGGAGACATGCATCTGCACGTGATGCATCACCGGATGCATTCGCTGGATTTCCTTGAGTCCGCATACTTGCAGATCGGCAACAACCAGAAAGCCAAGGCTGAGTGGGACGAGTTGCAGACGATCCGCAAAGCAGATGTCGAAGAAGAATTCCAGGATTACTATGACGGCATGATGGCAGGCTTTGCGGCGCGTTATGCGCTGGAGCGCCGCCAATGGCAGGAAGCGCTGGCCCTTCAGCCGCGGCAGGGTGCGCGTCCTTTTGCCCAGGCCCTCACCTTTTGGGCCCAGGCGGTGGCCGCCGGACATCTGCGTGACGCATCCGCTGCAAAAGCTGCCGCCGACCAGTTTGACGCCATGCTTGAAGCCACCAAAAAA